>NZ_JBSHGQ010000007.1:0-116088 GCF_053617895.1 Microbacterium sp. NPDC055683
GGTCCCGGGATCCGGGGCCGGCTCGCGGCGTCTCCGCCTGCGTCAGCCGAAGGCGCGCGCAAAGCCGAGGCTGCGCGCGATGACGCCCAGCTGCACCTCCGTCGATCCCTCGCCGAGGGTGAGCACGCGCGCGTCGCGGTAGTGCCGGGCGACCGGGTTCTCGTTCATGAACCCGTACCCGCCCCAGATCTGCGTCGCATCGCCCGCGTTCGCGACGGCGGCCTCCGAGGCGACGAGCTTCGCGAGCGACGCCTCGGTCGTGAAGGGCATGCCGAGGTCGATGCGCCGTGCGGCCTCGTGCATGACCGCGCGCGCCGACGCAACCCTCGCCTGCATGCGCGCGATCGTGAACGCGATGTGCTGGTTGTCGCCGATCGGGCGGCCGAAGACCACGCGCCGTCGCGCGTGCAGCACCGCCTGTTCGAGGCAGCCCTGGGCGACGCCGACGCAGAGCGCGGCGAACGCGACACGGCCCTCGTCGAGCACGCTGAGGAAGTTCGCGAACCCGCGTCCGCGCTCGCCGAGCAGGTTGCCCTCGGGGACGCGCACCCCCTCGAAGACGAGCGGGTGCGTGTCGGACGTGTGCCATCCGACCTTGTCGTAGGCGGGCAGCGCCGTGAACCCCGGCGTCGGGACGGGAACGATGATCGTCGACAGCTCGGGCCGCCGGGCGCCGTCGTCGTCGACGCGCTCGCCCGTCACGGCGGTGACGGTCACGATGCGGGTGAGCGGAGACCCCGAGTTCGTGATGAACTGCTTCGTCCCGTCGATCGTCCACCAGCCGTCCGAGAGCACGGCGGTCGTCCTCGTGCCCCCGGCGTCCGACCCCGCCTCCGCCTCGGTGAGCCCGAAGGCCGCGAGCCCCTCACCGCGCGCGAGGGCAGGCAGGTGCGCGCGGCGCTGCTCCTCGGTGCCGAAGCGGTGGATCGGCATCGCCCCGAGGCCGACGCCCGCCTCGAGCGTCACGGCGATCGACTGGTCGACGCGCGCGAGCTGCTCGACGGCGACGCACAGGTGGAGGTACGACAGTCCCTGCCCTCCGTACTCCTCCGGCAGCGGGAGGCCGAAGAGTCCCATCCGGCCCATCTCCCGGATGATCTCGACGGGAAGGCGCCGCTCGGTGTCGTAGGCGTAGGCGGCGGGCGCGACGACCTCGTCGGCGAAGTCGCGCACACGGCGCGCGAGCTCCTGCAGATCGGGGGCGAGCATGTCCGTGCCGGGAACGGGCGTGCGGGTGGGCGTGATGATCGACATCGTCGTCTCCTTTCACGGTGCGGCGCTCGTGGCGCCGCTGCGGGCGCGCGCGAGGATGCCGCGCGCGTGTCTCAAGACCGGCTCGTCGACCATCCGGCCGTCGAGGCGGAAGGCGCCGCGGCCCTCCGCCGCGGCGAGCACGGCGCGCGCCCAGGCGACGTCGTCGGGCGGCGGGGCGAAGGCCGAGCGGATGGCCGCGGCGTGCGCGGGATGGATGGCGGCCTTCGCCGCGAAGCCGCTCGCGGCCGCGTCCTCCGCCTCCGTCCGGCAGCCCTCGATGTCGTCGATGTCGAGCCGGACCGCGTCGATCGCGGCCTTGCGGGCGGCTCCCGCGGCGAGGAGGACCGCGGACCGGGCGTGCACCGCGACGGCGCGGTAGGCGCCGCCGGGCGTGCGGCTCGAGGTGCCGCCGAGCGACGCGACGAGGTCCTCCGCGCCCCACATCAGCGCGACGACCCGGGGGTGCGTTGCGATCGCGGCGGCGTGCACGACGCCGGCGGCGGTCTCGCACAGGGCGACGACGTCGAGGTCGTCGTCGACGGTGTCGACGTCGGCGGGGCTCTCCGTCTTCGCGAGCATGACGGTGCGGTAGGGCGAGCGTCGGACGGCTGCGAGGTCGGCGGCCAGGCGCCCGGACCGCGCGTCGCACACCCGGACGATCGTGCGGTCGGGGTCGAGCGCGGAGGCGGCGACGGCCGCGCGCGCGGCGTCCTTCGCCCCCGGGGCGACGGCGTCCTCCAGGTCGAGGACGACGGCGTCGGCGCGCTCGGCGGCCTTCTCGAAGCGGTCGGCGCGGTCGCCGGGGCAGAACAGCAGGGCGGGACCGAGGACGGTGCTCATGCGGGCCTGCCCTGCATGAGGACGGCGCGGACGGCCCTCGCCACGACGACGCCGTCCTGGTTGCGGCCCGTGTGCTCGAGGGTCACGACGCCCTGGCCGGGGCGGGAGCGCGACGGCCGGATGTCGACGACGCTCGTCTCGCCGTACAGCGTGTCGCCGTGCCGCATGGGCGCGGGGAACTCGACGGACGAGAACCCGAGGTTCGCGACGATCGTGCCGTTCGTGAGCTGTCCCGTCGACATCCCGACGATCGTGGCGAGCGTGAGCATGGAGTTCACGAGCCGCTCGCCGAACTCCGTCTGCGCGGCCCAGTGCGCGTCGAGATGCAGCGCCTGCGTGTTCATCGTGAGCGTCGTGAACAGCACGTCGTCGGCCTCCGTGATCGTGCGGCCAGGGCGGTGCTCGTAGACGACGCCGATCTCGAACTCGTCGAGCCACAGTCCGCGCTGCGTGATCCTCCGCTCTCCGGTCATGGCCGTTCCTCCTCCGTCGGGGGCTCGACGACGGCGAGCCGCTGTCCTCGGACGACGGCCGCACCGACGACCGTCAGGAGGCGCACCACGCCCGCGACGGGCGCGCGCAGCACGTGCTCCATCTTCATCGCCTCGACGCTCGCGACGGCGTCGCCCGCGGCGACCTCGTCCCCGTCGGCGACGTGCACGGCGACGACGGAGCCCGGCATGGGCGAGACGAGCTCGGGAGACGACGCCCGGCGTGCCCGGCGGACGAGGGCGGGGCGCGAGATCGCGCGGTCGCCGGCCGCACCCGACACCCAGAGCGTCGCGCCGTCCTCGGCGGCACGCACCTCGAGGTCGGCGAGTTCCGCGCGCGGCACGACGGCGCGCGATCCCGCCCGCTCCACGACGACGTCGCGCTCCCGCACCGTGACGACGGCCTCGCCGTCGTCGTCCGCGTAGCGGAGCACCGCTCCCCGTGCACCCGCGAGACGCCATCCGTCGGCGCGCCAGGCGCCGTGGCCGGAGGGGACCTCGTGCACGGCGCACGCGGCGAAGGCGGCGTCGGGGACGGGATCGGCCGAGAGCGCCGGCACCGCGCGGTCGACGAGTCCCGTGTCGAGATCGCCCGCCACGACGGCGGGCAGGTCGAGCAGCCGGCGGAGGAAGCGGATGTTCGTCGTCACGCCGGGGAGCCGCGTCGCGGAGAGCGCCTGCTGCAGGGCGGCGAGCGCGTCCGCGCGCGTCGCGCCGTGGGCGACGACCTTGGCGATCATCGGGTCGTAGTGCGCGCCGACGAGCGATCCCGCTGCCACCCCCGCGTCGACGCGGACGTCAGCGGGCCACCGCACGTCGAGCAGGCGCCCGCCCGTGGGCAGGAACCCGTTCGAGGGGTCCTCCGCGTACACGCGCGCCTCGATGGCGTGACCCGCGAGCCGGATGCCCTCCTGCGTGAGGGCGAGCGGCTCCCCCGCCGCGACACGCAGCTGCTGCTCCACGAGGTCGATGCCCGTGACGAGCTCGGTGACGGCGTGCTCGACCTGCAGGCGCGTGTTCATCTCCATGAAGAACGGCTCGTCGGGGCGGGAGGCCGACACGATGAACTCGACCGTCCCGACGCCCGTGTAGCCTACGGCACGCGCCGTCTCGCAGGCGGCGCGCCCGATGGCCGCCCGCTGCTCCGGGTCGAGCAGGGGGCTCGGAGCCTCCTCGACGATCTTCTGATGCCGGCGCTGCAGCGAGCATTCGCGCTCGCCGAGGTGGATGACGGCGCCGTGCGCGTCGGCGAGCACCTGCACCTCGATGTGCCGGGGCTCGGCGACGAACCGCTCCACGAACAGCGCGTCGTCGCCGAACGCCGCCGCCGCCTCGCGGCGCGCCTGCGCGAGCGCCGCGGGCAGGTCGTCCGCGCGGTCGACCCGGTGCATCCCCTTGCCGCCCCCGCCCGCCGACGGCTTCACGAGCACGGGGTAGCCGACCTCGACGGCGCCCGCGACGAGGTCGGTGTCGGAGAGCCCCGGCCGCGCGATGCCGGGCACGGTGGCGACCCCGCGCGCCTCCACCGCCGCGCGTGCGCGGATCTTGTCGCCCATCGTCTCGATGGCGGGAGCCGGCGGGCCGACGAACACGAGCCCCGCCTCGGCGCACGCCCGGGCGAAGTCGGCGTTCTCGGAGAGGAAGCCGTAGCCGGGGTGCACCGCCTGCGCGCCGGCGGCGAGCGCGGCGCCGATGACGGCCGCACCGTCGAGGTACGACCGGCGCGCGTCGGCCGGCCCGATGCGGATGGCCGTCGTCGCCGCGCGGACGTGCGGCGCGTCGGCGTCGGCGTCGGAGAACACGGCGACCGATTCCACGCCCAGTCGATCGAGCGTGCGGATGATGCGCACCGCGATCTCGCCGCGGTTGGCGATCAGGACCCTGTGGAACACGGCGATCACATCCGGAAGACGCCGTGCCGGATGCCGGGGAGCGGCGCCTGCCCCACGACGTCGAGCGCGAGCCCGAGCACGCGGCGCGTGTCGGCGGGGTCGATCACACCGTCGTCCCACAGCCGGGCGGTGGAGTAGTACGGCGACCCCTGCCGCTCGTACCGCTCCCGGATGGGGGCCTCGAACGCGGCCTGCTCCTCGTCCGACCACGCTCCGCCATCCGCCTCGATCTGCTCGCGCTTGACGGTGGAGAGGACGCTCGCGGCCTGGGGGCCGCCCATGACGGAGACGCGTGCCGTGGGCCACAGCCACAGGAAGCGCGGATCGAACGCCCGTCCGCACATGGAGTAGGTTCCTGCGCCGAACGAGCCGCCCACGACCACCGTGAGCTTCGGCACGCGCGCGCACGAGACGGCCGTCACCATCTTCGCGCCGTGCTTGGCGATGCCCCCGCGCTCGTACTCGGACCCCACCATGAAGCCGGTGATGTTCTGCAGGAAGACGAGGGGGACGCCCCGCTGATCGCAGAGCTCGACGAAGTGGGCTCCCTTCTGCGCGCTCTCGGAGAACAGCACGCCGTTGTTCGCGACGATCCCGACGGGATGGCCGTGCAGGCGCGCGAAGCCCGTGACGAGCGTCGCGCCGAACCCGGTCTTGAACTCGTGGAACGCGCTGCCGTCGACGAGCCGCGCGATGATCTCCCGCACGTCGTAGGGGGTCTGGAGGTCGACGGGAAGCGCGGCGCCCAGTGTGGCCGGGTCGACGAGCGGCTCCTCGGCGGCCACGGTCTCCCACGGCGGCGCGAGGCTCGGAGGCAGGGTGGACACGATGTCGCGCACGATGCCGAGCGCGTGGTCGTCGGAGTCCGCGAGGTGGTCGGCGACGCCCGACACGGTGGTGTGCATCTCGCCGCCGCCGAGGTCCTCCGCCGTGACGACCTCGCCCGTCGCCGCGCGCACGAGGGGCGGCCCTCCGAGGAAGATGGTGCCCTGTGCCGCGACGATGACGGTCTCGTCGCTCATGGCGGGGACGTAGGCCCCTCCCGCCGTCGACGATCCCATCACGCACGCGATCTGCGGGATGCCATCGGCGCTCATCACGGCCTGGTGGTAGAAGATGCGCCCGAAGTGCTCGCGGTCGGGGAACACCTCGTCCTGGAGGGGGAGGAAGGCGCCGCCCGAGTCGACGAGGCTGATGCACGGCAGACGGTTCTCGCGCGCGATCTCCTGCGCGCGCAGGTGCTTCTTCACGGTGAGCGGGAAGTACGTCCCGCCCTTGACCGTCGCGTCGTTGGCGATGATCATGCAGCGCCGCCCGCAGACCAGCCCGATGCCGGTGAGGATGCCGGCGGCGGGCGCCTCGTCGTCGTAGACGCCGCCGGCGGCGAGGGGAGACAGCTCGAGGAACGGGCTGCCCGCGTCGAGCAGGCGGTCGATCCGATCGCGCGGCAGCAGCTTGCCGCGCGCGACGTGCCGCTGCCGCGCGCGTTCCGGGCCTCCCCGCGCCGCCGCGTGGAGGCGCGAGCGCAGATCCTCGACGAGGGCGGCGAGCGCGGCTGCGCGCCGCGCACCCTCCTCGCCCGTCGCGTCGACCGCCGTCGTGAGCCGATCCATGGCGCCCTCCCGTCGTCACCCGCGCGCGAGCGCGAGCCCCGGTCGCTCCAGCATCCGGCCGACGTCCCGGAGGAATCCGCTCGCCTCGCGCCCGTCGACGACGCGGTGGTCGAACGTCACGGTGACGGTGAGCACGTCGCGCAGCGCGACCCCGCCCTCGTGCTCCCACGGCATGCGGCGGACGGCGCCGAGCGCGATGATCGCCGACTGCCCGGGGGCGAGGAGGGGGATGCCGCCGTCGACGCCGAACACGCCCACGTTCGAGAGCGTGAGCGTCGCGGACGTCAGCGCGGCCATCCCGATGGTGCCGGCACGGGCCTCGGCGGCGCACCGGGCGATCGCGGCGGCGAGCGCCCCCGCGTCGAGGCGGCCGGCGTCGTCGACGCTCGCGACGAGGAGCCCGCGGTCGGCGGCGACGGCGATCCCGAGGTTCACCGCCGGGCGGAACTCGATCTCGTCCGTCTCGGGCAGGTAGGCGGCGTTGACGCCCGGCGTGCGCGGCACGGCCAGCACGACCGCGCGCGCCACGAGGGAGAGCAGGGTCGGCGCTCCCTGCTCGTCGGCGAGATCGCGCACGAGGCGCAGCGTCTCGGTGACGTCGACCTGCAGGAAGCACGCCGCCTGCGGCACGGTGAGCGCCGCCGTCATGGTCTTCGCGGTCTGGCGGCGCAGGCCCGTCGCCTTCTCACGGCGGGGGCCGGGGGCCGCCGCGGGCCCGCGCACCGCGCGGTCGAGGTCGGCGCGCGTGACGACCCCGCCCTCCCCCGTCGCGACGACGGCCGCGAGGTCGATCCCGCGCTCCTTCGCGAGCCGCCGCACGGGAGGGTAGGCACGGGCGGCGGAGCGGTCCTCGCGCACGAACGGCGGCTGCGGGAACGTCCGGGGGGCGCGCACGGCGCGCTTCTCTCCCGCGACCGCGACGGAGCCGACGAGCACCGGCACGCGCTCGGGCTCAGGCTGCGACCCCGGCTCCGGCTGCTGCTCGGTGTCGGGCTCGTCCTCGTGCGCGCGGGCCTCGGACGCGGGCGCCGCCGCTGGCGCGGCCGGATCGGTGCCGGGCGCCGCCGGCTCGTACTCGACGAGCGGGGCGCCCACCTCGACGGTGTCGCCCTCCGCCGCGTGCAGACGGCGGATGGTCCCGGCGTACGGGCTGGGGAGGTCGACGACCGCCTTCGCGGTCTCGACCTCCGCGATGACCTGGTTGAGCGCGACCTGGTCGCCTTCCGCGACCTTCCAGCTCACGATCTCGCTCTCCGTGAGGCCCTCTCCGAGGTCCGGCAGGCGGAACACGATGCTCATCGTGCGCCTCCTGCGGGCAGCGAGCGCGACGAGCGGCGGCCGAGCGCGCGGTCGACCGCGTCGAGGATGCGATCGAGGCCGGGGAGGTAGTGCTGCTCGAGCGCAGACGGTGGGTAGGGCGTGTCGTATCCCGTCACGCGCTCGGGCGGAGCCTCCAGCGCGGCGAACGCGCGCTCGGCGACGCACGCGACGAGCTCGCTCGAGACGGACGCCTCGGCCGGCGCCTCATGCGCGACGACGAGACGGCCCGTGCGCTCCACGCTCGCGACCACGGCGTCGACGTCGAGCGGGGAGATCGATCGGAGGTCGATCACCTCGATCTCGATGCCCTCCTCGCGGGCGGCGGCCGCCGCGTCGAGCGCGGTCTGGACGAGCGGCCCGTACACGGCGAGCGTGGCATCGCGCCCGGGGACCAGCACGCGGGCGGTGTCGAGGTCGGCGGTCGCGTCGACGTCGACCTCTCCCTTGGCCCAGTAGCGTGCCTTCGGCTCGAGGAAGAGCACGGGGTCGTCGCTCGCGATCGCGGCGCGCAGCGTCGAATACGCCTCCTGGGCGCTCGAGGCCGTCACGACCCGGATGCCCGGCGTGTGGGCGAAGTAGGCCTCGGGCGACTCCGCGTGGTGCTCGACGGAGCCGATGCCGCCGCCGTAGGGCATCCGGATGGTGAGCGGCATCCGCACGCGTCCGCGCGTGCGGTAGTGCAGCCGCGCCACCTGGGCGACGACCTGGTCGAGCGCAGGGAACACGAATCCGTCGAACTGGATCTCGACGACGGGGCGCGCACCGCGGTAGGCCATCCCCACCGCAGTGCCGACGATCGCGGCCTCGGCGAGCGGCGTGTCGATGACGCGGTCGGCGCCGAAGTGCGCCTGCAACCCGTCGGTGACGCGGAACACGCCGCCGAGCCGTCCGATGTCCTCGCCGAGGAGGACGACATCCGGGTCGGCGTCGAGGGCGTCGCCGAGCGCGCGGCCGATCGCGGCGCCCAGGGTCAGGGTCTCGGGCGCCAGCGTCTCGGGCGCCAGGGTCTCGGGCGCCAGAGTCTCCTCGGTCATCGCGCGCCGCCCTCCACGCTCGCGGCGAAGGCGAGGTGCTCGGCGCGCTGGCGCTCGAGCCGTCGTGTCGGCGCGGTCAGCACGTGATCGAACAGCGTCTCGGGGGCAGGAGCCCCGGCGCGGACGACGGCGTCCCGCAGACGCGCGGCGAGCGCATCGCATCGGATGCCCGCCTCCTCGCGGATCCGGTCGACGGGGGCGCCGATGCGCGCAAGGTGACGCTCGAGGCGATCGAGCGGGTCCGTGGCGCGCCACGCCGCCACCTCGGCGTCGTCGCGGTAGCGGCTGGGGTCGTCGGTCGTCGTGTGCGGGCCCATCCGGTAGGTGACGGCCTCGACGAACGACGGCCCCTCGCCGGAGCGGGCGCGCTCGGCGGCCAGGCGGACGGCGGCGCGGACGGCGAGGACGTCGTTCCCGTCGACGCGGAGGGCGGGGATGCCGAACCCCGTCGCACGCAGCGCGAGCGGGGTCGCGGACTGCACGCGCACGGGTTCGGAGATGGCGTACTGGTTGTTCTGGCAGAGGAGGACGACGGGCGCGCGGAACGAGCTCGCGAAGACCATCGCCTCGTTGACGTCGCCCTCGCTCGTGGCTCCGTCGCCGAAGCAGGCGAGCGCGATGTCGTCGCCTCCCGCGCGGCGGGCGGCCATCGCGTAGCCGGTGGCGTGGAGCGTCTGGGCGCCGATGATGATCTGCGAGGGGGCGAGCCGGTGGACGAGCGGATCCCATCCTGACAGCGCCGCGCCGCGCCACACCGACAGCATCTCGCCGAGGTCGACGCCGCGCAGCAGCGCGAAGGCGTGCTCGCGGTACGAGCCGAAGACGAAGTCGTCGTCGCGGATGGCGCGAGCGGCACCCACCTGCGCGGCCTCCTGCCCGCGCAACGGCGGCCAGAGCACGAGCTCGCCCTGACGGGTGAGGGCGAACGCCTCCTCGTCGAGGCGGCGGACGACGGCCATGTCGACGTAGAGGTCGGTGAGCACCGTCTCGTCGACGTCGCCCAGGTGCGGATCGAGGAGCGGCTCGGATCGGCGGGAGCCGTCGGGGGAGATCAGGCGGAGGGGGGATTCGAGCCCCTCGACGAGCTCGCTCCGGGGAGCGGGGATGGCGATCGACATACGCGGAACCTCCTCGTTCGCGCGGCGCTTCGTGGGCGCCCGGTCGTCCCGGGTGGGGACGGTGCCGTCCTGGTGTGGACAGGCCACACGCTACGCTCCCCGAGCAGACCGAGCAACGGGATCATCCGCCACGACGCAGATTGCTCAACTCCCCCTCGCTCTCGCCCCCTTCTCTCCGCGTTCCTCTCGTCCAACGGATATCCGTTGGACCAGAAGCCACCTGATTCCGCTGAATCCCGTGCGGTCTCGGCAAGCGGATATCCGTTGGCGACAGGTGACACCGTCGGGACCCGTCGACTCCGCCGTGCGAGCGCTACCCGCGCAGGTCGACGTGGTGCAGGGCGCGGGCGGCGTCGGTGATGGATCCGGCGAGCGACGGGTACGCGGCGAACACGCGTGCGACCTGATCGACCGTCAGTCGGCGCTCGACGGCGATCGAGATCGGGTAGATGAGCTCGGATGCCCGGGGCGCGACGATGACGCCGCCGACGATCGTGCCGGAGCCCTGACGCGCGTAGAGCTTCACGAAGCCGTCCTTGACGCCCATCATCTTCGCGCGCGCATTGGAGGCGAGCGGCAGCTTGTGCACCTCGGCGCTCACGGCGCCCTCGTCCACGGCGGGCTGCGTCCATCCGACCGTCGCGATCTCGGGGCTCGTGAAGATGTTCGCCGCGATCTTGTGGGTGTCGAACGGGATGGCGACATCGCCCATGGCGTGGAAGACGGCCGTCCGTCCGAGCATCGATGCGACCGACGCGAGCGGCATCATCGTCGTGCAGTCGCCGACCGCGTACACGTTCGGGACCGACGTGCGGCCGACCTTGTTGATCCGGATGCGCCCGCCCTCGTCGGTCTGCACGCCCGCGCCCTCGAGCCCGATGCCCTGCGTGTTGGGCACCGACCCGACCGCCATGAGGCAGTGCGATCCCTCGACGGTGCGGCCGTCCGAGAGGGTGACGACGACGCCGTCGCCCGTGTTCTCGACCGACTCGGCGCGCGACTTGGCGAGCAGCGCCATCCCGCCGCGCGTGAAGACCTTCTCGAGCACCTTCGCGGCGTCCTGGTCCTCGCCGGGGAGGACCTGGTCGCGGCTCGAGACGAGCGTCACCTTCGCGCCGAGGTTCATGTACGCCGAGGCGAACTCGGCGCCCGTGACGCCCGATCCGACGACGATGAGGTGCTCGGGCACGGCGGGGATGTCGTACAGCTGCTTCCAGGTGAGGATGCGCGCGCCGTCGGGCTTCGCGGACGGCAGCTCGCGCGGCGACGCGCCGACCGAGACGATGATGGTGTCGGCCTCGACACGGTCGAAGTCGGTGCCGCCGGGACCCGTCGACACCACGATGGCCTCGTCGCCCTCGAGCCGCCCGTGGCCCGAGATGATCTTCACGCCCGCCTCGATGAGCTGGGCTCGCATGTCCTCGGACTGCTGGCCGGCCAGCGCCAGGAGCCGCTTGTTGATCGCGAGCAGGTTGATCGCGACCTCGGGCTTGAGTGGCTTGCCGTCGCCCCCCTTCGCGTAGAACTGCACGCCCAGCTCACCCGCGTCGGCGATCGACTGGGCGGCGTCCGCCGTCGCGATGAGGGTCTTGGAGGGGACGACGTCGGTGAGCACGGCGGACCCGCCCACGCCCGTCGACTCCACGAGGGTGACGTCGGCGCCGAGCTGCGCGCCCGCGAGCGCCGCCTCGTAGCCGCCCGGGCCGCCTCCCAGAATCGCGATCCGCTGCGTCCGCTCGAAATCAAAGGCCATGCCCCCATTGTCCTCCTTCCCTGGAGAGGGCACGACCGGCGCGGAGGCGCCGTCGTTATGCTCGTGCCATGACAGAGCACGGCGCCCACCCCCTCGACCCGCCCGCCGATCCCTTCGAGGTCGCGAGCGCCGCGGCCGCCGACATCGCACGCCTCACCGGCGTGGAGCGCCACGACGTCGCCGTCACGCTCGGAAGCGGATGGGGCAAGGCGGCCGAGCTCATCGGCGAGACGATCGCGACCATTCCGGCGACGGACGTCACGGGCTTCTCGAAGCCCGCCCTGGAGGGCCACGTCGGCACCCTCCGGAGCGTCCGGACGCCGTCGGGGCGCAGCGTCCTCGTCATCGGCGCGCGCACGCACTACTACGAGGGCCACGGTGTGCGCCGTGTCGTGCACAGCGTCCGCACGGCGGCCGCCGCCGGGGCGAAGACCATGGTCCTCACGAACGGCGCCGGCGGCATCAAGGACACCTGGACGGCAGGGCAGCCCGTTCTCCTCAGCGACCACATCAACCTCACGGCCGACTCGCCGCTCGAAGGGGCGACGTTCATCGACCTCACCGACCTCTACTCGCGCCGCCTGCGCGACATCGCCCGGTCGGTCGACCCGTCGCTCGACGAGGGCGTGTACTGCCAGTTCCGCGGGCCGCACTACGAGACACCGGCCGAGGTGCAGATGGCGAAGGCGATCGGCGGCCACATCGTCGGCATGTCGACGGCCCTCGAGGCCATCGCGGCACGCCAGGCCGGCATGGAGGTGCTCGGCTTCTCGCTCATCACCAACCTCGCGGCGGGCATCTCGCCCGACCCGCTCAGCCATGCCGAGGTCATCGAGGCAGGTCGGATGGCCGAGGGCCGCATCTCCGCGCTCCTCGCCGAGGTGGTCGGGAAGCTGTGATGGACGCCCTCGCGCAGGCGCGCGCCTGGCTGGCGCAGGATCCCGACCCCGTCACGCGACGCGAGCTGGAGGAGCTCGTGCGCGCGGCGGAGGCGGGCGACGACACCGCGTCGGCCGAGCTCGGCACCCGGTTCGACGGGCGGCTCGCCTTCGGCACGGCCGGGCTGCGCGGCCGCCTCGGGGCGGGGCCCCTCCGGATGAACCGCGTGCTCGTCGCGCAGGCCGCGGCCGGGTTCGCCGCTTACCTCTCGGAGCACGTCGACGGCACGCCGACGGTCGTCATCGGCTACGACGGCCGCCGGAACTCCGAGGTGTTCGCCCGCGACTCGGCCGAGCTGTTCGCGGGTGCGGGCCTCGAGGCCATCCTCCTCCCCCGGCTCCTGCCCACGCCCGTGCTCGCGTTCGCCGTTCGCCACCTCGGCGCCGACGCCGGCGTGATGGTGACCGCGAGCCACAACCCTCCCGATGACAACGGGTACAAGGTCTACCTCGGCGGCGCCGATGAGGGGGCGCAGATCGTGTCGCCGGCCGACCGCGAGATCGCCGCGCACATCCAGCGCATCGCCGACGAGCGTGCGGTGCCCGACCTCCCCCGTTCCGGGGCGTACGAGATCGCCGACGAGTCCGTCGTCGCGGCGTACGAGATCGCGACGGCCGCCGTCGCTCCCGCCCCCGCCTCGGCCGACGGCATGCGCTGGGCGTACACGGCGATGCACGGCGTCGGATGGGAGACCCTCTCGGCCATCGTCGACCGCGCGGGGTACCCGGCGCCCGCGCTCGTCGAGGCGCAGATCGCCCCGGACGGTGCGTTCCCGACCGTGGCGTTCCCGAACCCGGAGGAGCCGGGCGCGATGGATCTCGCGTTCGAGACGGCGGCGGCCTCCGATGCGGAGTTCGTCCTCGCGAACGATCCGGATGCCGACCGGCTCGCCGTGGGCATCCCGACGGCGGACGGATGGCGGCGGCTGACGGGGAACGAGATCGGCCTGCTCCTGGGGCTCCGTGCGGCGCGCGCGGCCGCTGGCCGGCCCGGTGCCTCGCTCGCATGCTCGCTCGTCTCGTCGCCGGGGCTCGGCGCGATCGCGGAGCGCTACGGCCTCGGCTTCCACACGACCCTCACGGGCTTCAAGTGGATCTCGCGCGCGCCCGGCCTCGTGTACGGGTTCGAGGAGGCGCTCGGCTACCTGGTGAACCCCGGCACGGTGCGCGACAAGGACGGCATCTCCGCCGCGGTCGCCGTCCTCGGGCTCGCGGCCGAGGCGCGCGGGCGCGGCACGACGATCGCAGGGCTCCTCGACGAGCTGACGGCCGAGATCGGCCACGACGCGAGCGGGCAGGTGTCGCTGCGTGTCGACGACGTCGCCGTCATCGCCCGCATCATGGCGGGGCTGCGGGCGGAGCCGCCGCGCGCGTTCGGCGGCATCGATGTCACCCGCACGGAGGACCTGCTGCACCCCGCCGACGGCGGCCCGGCTGGCGACATCCTGCGGTACGCGCTCGCCGACGGCTCGCGGGTGATCGTGCGCCCGAGCGGCACGGAGCCGAAGCTGAAGGCGTATCTCGACGTGCGCGGCGAGACGGCGGACGACGCGGCATCCCGCCTCGCCGCGCTCGACGCGGCCGTGCGCGACGTGCTCGACCGGGCGGGGAGCTGACGCTTCCCGACCGGTCGAGCACCGGGCGCTACGCCGTCTGCCGGCGGACGGCCCGGCCGAGACGCGCCGCCGCCTCCTGCAGCACGGCGACGGGCTTGTCGCCGAAGGCGAAGCGCAGGTGGCGATCGGCGCCCGTGCCGGGGCCAGACGGGAAGAACGACCCGCGCTGGTATTCGACGCCCTCCGCGCTCGCATCGTCGGCGAGCCGGTCGGCGTCGATGGCGTCGTCGGCGAGACGCGGCCAGAGGAAGAGCCCGCCCTCGGGCGGCGTGATCTCGAACACGCCGGGCGCCTCCGCCTCGAGAGCCGCGGAGAACGCGTCCGACCGCTCGCGGTACAGCGCCCGCGCACGGTCGAGCGTCGCGTCGAAGATGCCGGGATCGCTCGTGAGCAGTTCGGCGATGACCGCCTGCACGAACGTCGAGCTGTGCGAGTCCTGCCGCGCGCGCAGCGCCGCGACGTCGACGGCGAGGTCCTCCGGCAGCACGAGCCATCCGAGCCGGAGACCGGGGCCGAGGGTCTTCGTGAACGTGTTGACGTGCACGACGTGGCTCGACGTGTTGAAGGGCTCCGCGCTCACGTTCTCGCCGCGGAAGCGCAGCTCGCGGTAGGGGTTGTCGGCGAGCACGAGGAATCCGTAGTGCTCCGCCAGCCGCACGAGCTCGACGCGCTGCTCGGCCGGCAGGGTGCCCTGCGACGGGTTGTGGAAGTCGGGGACGGTGTACAGCGCCGCTGGCCGCTCCCCCGCCTCCAGCAGGGCGGCGAGGTGCGCGACGTCGATCCCCTGCGCCGTGACGGGGACCGGCAGGATGCGCGCGTCCGACAGCTCGGCTCCCCGCAGGAACAGCGGGAAGATCGGGTTGTCGACGGCGATGAGGTCGCCGCGCTCGAGGAGCGCCTGGATGGCCAGCGCCAGCCCGTGGAATCCGCCGTTCGTGACGAGCACGCGCTCCTCCGCGACGCCTTCGCGCGCCGCGATCCAGGAGCGGAGGGCGGGGATGCCCGCCGTCCGCGAGTACTGCAGGGCGGGCACGCCCGGCTCCGCGAGCACGCGCGCCGTCGCGGCCGCGATCTCGTCCGTCGGCAGCGCGCCGGCATCGGGGATGCCTCCGAGCAGCTCGATGGCGTCGGCCCGGCGATCGCGCAGGGTCTGGTCTCCGAAGCCCTTCGGCACGGTGAACGCGCGGACGAGTTCGGGGCGGCGGCGCTCGACGAGCGCTGTGGGGATGGTCATGGATGCTCCCTGCGGTCAGACGGCGCCGGCGAGGGCGCCGCGATGGGCGGACGGGTCGGGGATGGCGTCGACGAGCGCGCGCGTGTACGGCTCGGTCGGCGTGTCGAGCACATCGGCCGCGGCGCCCTCCTCGACGACGCGGCCCCGCTGCAGCACGGTGACGGTGTCGGCGATCTGGCGCACGAGCGCGAGGTCGTGCGAGACGAAGAGGTAGGTGAGCCCGCGCTCGGCCTGGAGGCGGACGAGCACGTCGAGGATCTCGGCCTGCACGCTGACGTCGAGGGCGGATGTGGGCTCGTCGAGCACGATGACGTCAGGGCGCAGCACGAGCGACCGGGCGATCGCGACACGCTGGCGCTGGCCGCCCGAGAGGTCGGATGGCCGGCGCCGGGCGAGGTGCGCGCCGAGGCCGACCGAGGTCAGCGCGTCGGCGACGGCCGCGCCGCGCTCGGCCCGGCTGCCGACCGCGTACCGGTCGAGCGGCTCCCGCACGATGCGGTCGATCCGCCAGGTCGGATCGAGCGAGGTGAACGGGTTCTGGTAGACGAGCTGCAGCTGGCGACGGGCCGTCCGCAGCTCCCCCGATGCGCGGCCGTCCACTCGCTCGCCCGCGACGACCACCTCCCCGGCGTCGGGCTGCTCGAGCCCGAGGAGCAGGCGGACCGCGGTCGTCTTCCCCGATCCCGACTCGCCCACGAGCGCGTGCGTCGTCCCGGCGGCGACCTCGAACGACACGTCGTCGACGGCCGTGAACGGCCTGCCGTCGACCACGAAGCGCTTCGTGACGCCGCGCACCGCGATCCGCGGCTCGCCGCCCGTCGTCCGAGCCGCGCGCAGCGCGTCGTAGCGATGCGGGTGCAGCGCCGGCACGTCGGCCTGCAGATCGCGCGCGTACGCCGACGAGGGGGCGGCGAACACGGCCCGCGCGGGGCCGGCCTCCTGCACGGCGCCGTCCTTCAGGACGACGAGCTCGTCGGCCCGCTCGGCCGCGATGGCGAGGTCGTGCGTGATGAGGAGGAGGCCGACGCCGAGCGACGACCGCAGCTCTCCGAGGAGGTCGAGGATGCGCTTCTGGATGGTGACGTCGAGGGCACTGGTCGGCTCGTCGGCCACGATGAGCGAGGGCTCGGGGAGGACGGCCAGACCGATGAGCACGCGCTGCAGCATGCCGCCGGAGAGCTGGTGCGGGTAGGAGCGCAGGATCCGCTCCGGGTCGTCCAGACCGACGCGCGCGAACGTGCGGACGATGCGGTCCCGGCGGGCGTCGCCATCCGCTCCGTCGAGCAGCGCGGCGGCCTCGTGCGCCTGCGAGCCGATCGTGCGGACGGGGTTGAGCGCGTGCGCCGGGTCCTGCGGCACGAAGCCCAGGGTGCGGCCGCGCAGCGGACGGAACCGTCGCTCGGGGAGCGCGAGGATCTCGCGGCCGTCGAGGACGACGCTCCCCCGCACGCGCGCGGAGTCGGCGGGGAGGAGCCTCAGCACCGACCGGGCGATGGTCGACTTGCCGGATCCCGATTCGCCGATGAGCGCCAGGGTCCGGCCTGCAGCGAGGTCGAAGGAGACGTCGTGGACGACCTCGGTGCGTCCGTACGACACCGACAGCGAGTCGACGCTGAGGAGCGGCGCGGTCATGAGGTGCTCCGTTCGCGGGGCGGGTGGGAGGCGGTCATGCGGTCCTCCTCAGCCAGCGGCTGATGCGGTTGACCGACAGCACGGTCAGGACGATGACGGCGCCGGGGGCGGCGACGAGCCACGGGGCGGTCGCGTAGTCCTTGCCTGCGGAGACGAGGAGACCCCAGTCGGATGCCGGGGGCGGGTCGCCGTAGCCGAGGAAGGCGAGTCCGGCGATGACGAGGATCGACAGGCCGAACTGCAGCACGGCGAGGGTGAGCACAGAGCGCGACGCGTTGGGCAGCACGTGCCCCACGAGCACCTGCAGCGGCGTGCCGCCCTGCAGCGCCGACGCCTCGACGAACACGGACTCCTTCGTGCGGATGACCTCCGCGCGCATGACGCGGGCGAACACCGCGACCGCCGAGACGCCCGTGGCGATCGCGGCGTTGATCGTCTGGAAGCCGAGCGAGCTCACTATGACGACCGCGAGGAGGAAGCTCGGGATCGCCAGGAGCACGTCGACGATGCGGCCGAGGACGACGTCGACCCAGCGGCCCGCGAAGCCGGCGACGAGGCCGATGGCGCCGCCGACGACGACGCCGATGACGACCGCGACGAGGGCGCTCGACACCGACGACGCGGTGCCGTGCACGACGCGGGAGAACACGTCGCGACCGAGGTGGTCGGTGCCGAACCAGTGCGCGGCGCTCGGGGCGAGCAGCTTGTCGGCCGGCACTCCGTTGACGGGATCCTGCGGGGCGAACAGCGCGGGTGCGAGCGACCACGCGAGCACGACGGCGATGACGGCGAACGACAGCACCACGGTCACGGGCACGCGCGTCGCCAGCGCGCGCACGTCGAGCGCGGGGCGGGTGAGGCTGATGGCGGTCATGGGACGAGCGCCTCCTGACGAGGAGCGGGCTCGGCGGCGCGGTCGTCGGCCGTCGTCGCGCGGCGGGCCGCGGGGCCGACGAGCTTCACGCGCGGGTCGAGCAGGGGGTAGACGAGGTCGGCGAGCAGGTTGACGACGACGAACACGACGGCGGCGAGCGACACGATCGCCTGCAGCGCGGGCAGATCCTGTGTCGACACCGAGCGCTGCACGAGGCTCCCGATCCCCGTGCGCCCGAAGATCGTCTCGGTGATGAGCGCCCCGCCGAGAAGTTCGCCCACGGTCAGCGCGAGCACGGTGACGACGGGGAGCGACGACGGGCGGAGCAGGTGCTTCAGGAAGAGCGGCGCCTGCGCGAGCCCGCGCGCCCTCGCCACCGTGGCGTACTCCTGCCGGGCCTCGTGGTCGAGGCCCGCGATGAGCACCTCGGCGATCTGCGCCGACACGGGGATGCCGAGCGCGACGGCCGCGAAGAACGTCGCCCACGCCCCCTCGGGGTCGATGATGCGGAAGACCCCGAGCTGGAAGGCGAAGACCTGGATGAGCAGGAGGCCGATGACGAAGTTCGGGATCGAGAGGAACAGCGAGGGGAACGCGCGCAGCACGCCCTGCCCGTAACGGCGGGGCAGCCGCTGCGTGCCGTAGGCGATGGCGAGGGCGAGCACCACGGCGACGAGCAGGGCCGTGCCCGCGAGCACGAGGGTCGAGGGGAGGACCTCGGCGATGAGCCGCGACACGGGCAGGTTCGACCGCATCGAGATGCCGAGGTCCCCCACGAGGAACCGCGAGAGCGACTGCCACAGCTGCACCCACACGGGCTGGTCGAGTCCGTAGTAGGCCGTGATCCGCGCGATCTCCTCCTCGCTGAACCCGTTCTCGGGGTTGCGGAGGGTGTTGGTGACGGGGTCGCCCGGCAGCACGCTGATCACGATGAACGTGAACACGTAGGCGAGGACGACCACGGCGGCGGCCTGGGCGAGGCGGCGCCCCGCGTAGGCCAGGTACGCGCGGTTCACGGCCGTCACCCCTCGAGCCAGGCGGTGAAGAAGTTCGCGTAGGCGACGCCGTTGTACGTCACGCCCTGGAGCGCGGGGTTCTGCACGTAGATGCGCTGCACGATCTGCGTGAGGGGCGCGAAGTACGCCTGCTCGAGGACGTACTGCTGCAGCTCGTCGACGAGCGCCGCGCGGGTGTCGAGGTCGGTCGCCTGGGCGATGCCGTCGCGGAGGCCGTTGAGGGTCTCGTCGGTCTCTCCGACGCCGAACCAGTTCTCGCCGTTCTCGGCGTCGGTCAGGATGGACGCGACCGTGCCGACGTCGATGAAGCTGCGCGTGACCTCGTAGTTCGACAGGCTCGTGTTGCCCGACACCTTCTCGCCGAATGTCACGACGTCGTACGCCTCGATCGACACGTCGAAGCCGATCGCCGCGAGCTGCTGCGCGACGAGCTCGTCGATCGCCTCGCTCGTGACGAGGTACGGATTCGGGTACAGCGTGAGCGAGAGGCGCTCGCCGTCCTTCTCGCGGACGCCGTCGGCGCCCTCGGTCCATCCCGCGTCGTCGAGCAGCTGCGCGGCGAGCTCGGGGTCGTACGCGAACGCGTCGGAGTGGTCGGTCGCCTCCGGCACGTTGCTCTGGATGAACGACTCCGCCGCCTCCCAGTCCTCGGTGTACACGGTGGAGAGGATCTCGTCGCGGTCGATGCCGTGCTGGAACGCCTGGCGCACGAGCGTGTCGTCGAAGGGGGCGACCGACGCGTTCAGCCGGTATCCGTTGACGAAGCCGAGGTAGCGCGGGGTCGAGACGACGAAGCCCTGGTCGGCGAGGCCGCCGAGCTCCTGCGGCGGGATGTTGTAGGCGACGTCGGCCTGGTTCGACGCGATGGCGCCCGAGCGCGTGGACGACTCCGAGACGAGCTTGTACGTCACCGAGTCGAGGTAGGCCGGGCCGTCGTGCGCGAGCGCCTCGGGGCCCCAGTCGTAGTCGTCGCGCTTGACGAGGACGACGCTGTCGCCCTCCTTCCACGACTCCACGATGAACGGCCCGCTGCCGACGTCGTTCGAGAGGTCGGCCTGCTCCTCCGCCGGCAGCGCGAGCGTCTCGGGCGAGAGCAGGATCGAGCCGTGGTAGCCGAGCGTCGGGATGAACCCCAGCGTCGGGGCGTCGAACGACACCGCGACGGTCGTGTCGTCCACGGCCTCCGCGTGCTCGTACGTCTTGGGGAAGAGCCCGATCGGGTTGATCCCGTTCTCGGGATCGCCGAGCGCCCAGCTGTCGAGGTTCGCCACGACCGCCTCGGCGTCGAGCGGCGTGCCGTCGGAGAACGTCACGTCGTCGCGCAGGTGGAGCGTGAACTCGGTCGCGTCGTCGTTCTGCTCCCAGCTCTCGGCGACCCACGGGCTGACCTCGCCCGCCTCGTCGACGTACACGAGCTTGTCCGTCACGTGCCCCCAGATGTGGCCCTGGAAGCTCGAGATCGAGCTGTTGTTGGGGATCCAGCTGTCGCCGAGCGAGTCGATGAGGAAGACGATGTCGCCGCCCTCCTTCGAGTCGGCGCCGGCGGAGGCGGACTGGTCGGCGGCACCGGCGCAGCCGGCGAGGAGCGAGGCGGCTGCGGCGAGGCCGATGCCGGCGGCGAGCGCGCGCGGGAGGCGGCGGGTCATGATCGTGCGGTTCCTTCGGGTGGGGTGGAGCCTGTGGGAGGGGTCAGAAGGCCGTGCCGGGGTTCAGCAGGGCGTGGGGGTCGAGGGCGTCCTTGAGGGCGCGGTGCAGGGCGACGACGCGCGGCGGCAGCTCGAGCGCCGCGAGTTCGCGCTTCACCCGGCCGATGCCGTGCTCGCCCGTGACGGTGCCGCCGAGGGAGAGCGCGAGACGCGCGATGTCCTCGAGCGCGTCGTGCAGGGCGGCGTCGGGATGGGCGGGGTCGCCGCCCGCGGGGATGGCACGCGTCACGACGGGGTGCAGGTTGCCGTCGCCCGCGTGCGCCACGGCGGCGATGCGCACGCCGTGGGCGCGCTCGATCTCCGCGAACGCTGCGTAGACCTCGGGCAGCCGCGACTTCGGAACGGCGACGTCGCCTCCGACGAACCACTCCCCCTCGCGGAGCCCGCGACCGCTGCGGCGCAGCTCCCACAGCACGGCGGCGTCCTCCTCCGACTCGGCCGTGACGATGCCGCCTGCGGCGCGGAGGGCCGCGCTCAGCTCGGCGGTCTGCTCGTCGATGCCGAAGCCGTCGAGCTCGACGAGGACGAGCGCCGCCCCGCGTGCGCGCAGCGAGGTGCCGCTGTGCCGGTCGATGGCGTCGAGGCTCGGCTCGTCGAGGAACTCGACGACGGCGGGGCGCACGCGCGACGCCGTGATGGCGCCGAGCGCGGCGGCGCCCTCGGCGGTCGACGGGAAGAACGCGCTCAGCGTGCGACGGGCGACGGGAAGCGGCCGTGTGCGCACGGTCGCCGAGACGACGATGCCGAGCGTGCCCTCCGAGCCCGTGAGGAGCGACACGAGGTCGTAGCCCGTGACGCCCTTGAGCGAGCGGTGGCCGATGGACACGAGCTCGCCGTCCGGCAGCACGACGTCGAGGGCGAGGATCGACTCGCGCGTGACGCCGTACTTCGCGCACCGCAGGCCGCCCGCGTTCGTGGCGATGTTCCCGCCGATCGACGAGATGGCGTAGCTGGCGGGGTCGGGGGCGTAGAACAGGCCGTACGGGGCGAGCGCCGCGTTGAGGTCGGCGTTGATGACGCCGGGCTCGACGACCGCGATCTCGTCGGCCGGCGCGATCTCGACGATGCGCGTGAGCCGCTCGGTCGAGACGACGAGCTGATCGGGCGCGGCGACAGCGCCGCCCGAGAGGCCCGATCCCGCTCCGCGAGGGATGATCGCGATCCGCGCGGACGCCGCCGCCCGCACGACGGCCTGCACCTCCGCCGCGCTCGCGGGGAACGCGACGGCCGGCCCGGAGTCGGGAGCGGACGCGCGCGTGCCCGCGTCATGCGCGTAGGGCGCCGTGCCGGCGCCGGGGGCCTCGACGCGAACCCGTGCGGCGCGCAGGGCCTCGAGGAGCGTTCCGATCGCGTCGGCGGTGAGGATGGTCATGGGGCGACTGTGGCAGGGCGCCCGGCGCACTCCAACGCGCGTGTCACGCGGTTGCCGTGTGTGTCGCCGCGTTTCAGGATGCGTCGCGGTGCGTCGGGCGGTGTTGCCCCCCGGCCGCGCAGCGAGGACGCGCGGCGGCCCCGGCGTGCCGACACGCTCCACTCGCTCGACGACCGGAAGCAGCTCGCTGGACGCCGCTGACGCGGCTCAGCTGCCGATGATCGCGACGAGCTCGTCGAGGAAGCCGGCGAAGTCGGTGCCGCGGCGGATGATCCGCTGCACGTCGTCGCGCTCACCGAACACCTCGACGAACTGCTCGAAGACGGTCTGGAACGCCTCGCGGTCGCTCTCGCTGAACGCCGCGAACGCGACCACCTGCACGCGCGAGTCGCCCCACGCGATCGGCGACTCCGCGATGCCGATCGCGATGGCGGTGCGGCGGGCCGTCATGCGCATGGCGTGGGGGACGGCGAGCGCGTCCGTGAAGGCGGTCGACGACATCCGCTCTCGCTCGATGGCGCCGTCGACGTAGCCGTCGTCGATGACGCCGCGCTCGACGAGGAGCGCGCCCAGTCGCCGGATGACGGACTCCTCGTCTCCCTCGATGCCGCGCACGAACGTCTCCGCGTCGAAGTAGCGCTCCAGCTCCGTGCGCAGCCGCGCGAGGCGGCGGGCGCGACGCAGCCGGGCTGCCGCCTGCTGCACGCGGTCGACGTCGGCCTCCGTGAGGAAGGGCCGGATGCGCACGATGCGCTCCGACGGCGTCGGCGGCTCGATCGTTGTGAGCACGAGGTCGCTGTCGATCCCGCGCCAGTCGGGGTCGACGCGGGTCACGACCTCGACGACCTCGACGGCGCCGCCGAGCGACCGGGCGATGCTCGAGCGCAGCAGCTCGTGCAGCTCGTAGTAGCCGGGGCAGACGATCGTCGCCGTGAGACGCGTGCCGCCCGCGCGGGCGCGCTCGAGCTCGCCGCCGACGTGCATCGCGATGTAGGCGATCTCGTCGTCGCGGATGGCCATGCCGAGCCTCTCGGAGAGGTCTCCCGCGATCGATACCGCGACCTCGAAGATCATCGGGTAGGTGGCCTTGATCGACCGCGTCAGCGGATTGCGCGACCACGCCTGCTCCCTGGCGCGCAGCGCGAGGTTCTGCACGTGCAGCGCGAGCCGGAGCGCGAACTCCTCGCCGTCGAGCGCCACGAGGTACTCGCGGGAGACGCGCGAGACCGCGGCGCGCACGGCGGACTCCACGGCGGGGTCGATCCCGCCGGCTCCCGCCTGAGCGGTGCCCGGCACGACGACACGGGTGAGCAGGAGGGACGCGAGGTGCAGGCGGTCGCCGCGGCCCAGCGCGACGCCGAAAGCGGACTCCGCGAGCCTGCCGACGACCTCGGCCAGGCGTTCGTGCTCTGCCTCCGGATCGCCGCGGACGGCGTCCAGCGAGCGCCCCTGGAGCGCCCTGTCGACGGCGATGGAGGCGTGCAGCGCCGCGTCGGCGACGGCGAACTCGTTGACGAAGTAGCCGAGGGCGCCGAGCTCGGCGGCGAGCTCGCCCTTGAACCGGCCGAAGGCGCCGGCCGACACCGTCGTCGCGCCGACGACGCGCCGCAGCGCCTCGACGTCGAAGGCGCCGTCGTCCATCTCGTCGTGCGCGAGGGAGGACAGCAGGCGACGGCGCGCGAGCTCGCTCCCCGCCAGGACGACGCGCGGCCCCGTGCGCTCCAGGGCGAGGTCGGCGCCCGTCCGCACGAGGGCGCGCACGCGGGAGAGGTCGCCCTCGAGCGTCGCCTCGCTCACGTGGAGCGCCGCGGCCGTGTCGTGCACGTCGATGCCGTCGTCCGCGTCGATGAGCGCGTGGATGAGCCGGTGCAGCCGGTCGCGCGGCGTCCCGGGAGCCGAGGCGCCCGCCTCCTTCAGAAGCGCCGCCCCCGTCGGATGCGCCCGGTAGCCCGCGGGGCCCGACGCGATCACGGGATGCCCTGGCACACGCCCGTTGACGGCCGTCACGTAGGAGCGGATGCTGCGGGGCGTCACGCCGAGCACGTCCGAGAGCGCGGCCGCGGTCATCCATCCGCCGTCGCGGAGGAGGATCGCGACGAGACGATCCTGACGCTGCCGCGACATCCGCACCTCCTCCGCACGCGTCCGACAAGTCAACCACGCGCTCCGGCCGCGCCGGCTTTCCGCCCGGGCGGAAGAAAGACCAGTTGTCGCGCACCCGGTCGCTCGCGAGGATGAAGAGTCAGAAGGAGTCGGTCGATGAGGATCTTGGTGGTCTGCGGCGCAGGGGCGTCCAGCACGTTCGTCGCGCATCGCGTCAACCGCGCCGCGCGGGCCGCCGGGCTCCCCTATTCGGCCTTCGCGGGCGCGCAGGCGTCTCTGCCCGTCGACATCGACGCGGCAGACGTCGTGCTCGTGGGCCCGCACCTCGCCGCCTCGCTCGACGCGATCCGCTCCGCCGCCGTCCCGCGCGGCGTCGCGGTCGTGCCGCTGCCCGACGACGTCTTCTCCGACACCGACGGCACGCGCGTGCTCGCGCTCGTACGCGCCGTCGCCGAACCGGACGCGCCGGTCGCGTCCAGCTGATCCGCAAGGGAGTCACCATGTCCGCTGTCAGCCGTACCGTGAAGATCGCCTCGTCGCACGGTCTGCACGCCCGCCCCGCGAAGCTGTTCGCGGAGGCCGCCAAGAACTCCGGCCTGGCCGTGACGATCGCGAAGGGCGACGGCAAGCCCGTCAACGCCGCGAGCATCCTCGGCGTCATCTCCCTCGGCGCCAACACGGGCGACGAGGTGACCCTCACGGTCGAGGGCGAGGGCGCGGAGGCCGTGCTCGACGCGCTCACGACGCAGCTCGAGACCGACACGGACGCCGCCTGATGGCCGAGCTCCGCGGCGTCGGCATCGGACAGGGCGTCGCCCAGGGGCCCATCGCCCGCATGGCGGCGCGTCTCGATCCGCCGCGCGAGGAGAAGAGCACGCGCGGCGCCGACGACGAGAAGGCCGCCGTCGCGGCGGCCGTCGCGGCGGTCGCCGCGGAGCTCAACGCCCGCGGCGAGCGCGCGGGCGGCACCGCCCAGGACGTGCTCGAAGCACAGGCCATGATGGCCGAGGACCCGACGCTCGAGGAGGGCGTGCACGCGCGCATCGACGCGGGCAGCACAGGAGAGTGGGCGGTCCATGCCGCCTTCGCCGAGTTCGCCGAGACGCTGCAGGCCATGGGCGGGTACCTCGGAGAGCGGGCGGCCGACCTCGCCGACGTCGCGCAGCGCGTCATCGCGCATCTGCGCGGCGTGGCAGCGCCCGGGGTGCCCGATCCCGGCCATCCGTTCGTGCTCGTCGCGCCCGACCTGGCGCCCGCCGACACGGCGCTCCTCGATCTCGACAAGGTGCTCGCCGTCGTCACGACCGAGGGCGGCCCGACGTCGCACACGGCCATCCTCGCCGGCGACAAGGGCATCGTCGCCGTCGTCGGCACGGGTGAGAGCGATCTCCTCGTCGACGGCGCCTACGTCGTCGTCGACGCGGCCGCCGGCCTCGTCGTCGTCGACCCCGACGACACGCAGCGCGCGGAGGCGTCCGCACGCGCCGACGCGCGCAGGGCCGCCTCCGAGGCGCCCGTCACGCCCGGGGCCCTCGCCGACGGCACGGCCGTGCCGCTGCTCGCCAACCTCGGTAACCCCGACGGGGCCGCCGAGGCGGTCGCGCTGGGAGCGGAGGGGGTGGGGCTCTTCCGCACGGAGTTCCTCTTCCTCAGCTCCGAGGCGGCGCCCACGGTCGAGGAACAGACCGCGTCGTACACGCGCCTGCTCCAGGCGTTCCCCGGCCGGAAGGTCGTCGTGCGCGCGCTCGACGCCGGCGCCGACAAGCCGCTGAAGTTCCTCACGGACGAGGGCGAGGAGAACCCCGCGCTCGGACGCCGGGGCCTTCGCGCGCTGCGCCACCACGAGGAGGTCCTCCGCGACCAGCTCACGGCGCTCGCCGCGGCCGACGCGGCGACCGAGGCCGACCTGTGGGTCATGGCGCCCATGGTCGCGACGGTCGAGGAGGCCGAGTACTTCACGCGCATCGCACGCGAGCACGGCATCCGCACGGCCGGCGTCATGGTCGAGGTGCCCTCCGTCGCGCTCCTCGCCGACAGGGTGTTCGAGGTGACCGACTTCGGCTCGGTCGGGACGAACGACCTCGTGCAGTACACGATGGCGGCCGACCGCATGCTCGGCACGGTCGCCTCGTACCAGGACCCCTGGCATCCCGCCGTGCTGCGCCTGGTCGCCGAGATCGGCCGTGCGGGAGCCGCGCACGGCAAGCCCGTCGGGATCTGCGGGCAGGCCGCGGCCGACCCGCTCCTCGCCGTCGTCCTCGTCGGACTCGGCGCGACGACCCTGTCGATGTCGCCGCGCGCCCTCGTCGACGTGCGCGCCGAGCTGCTGAAGCACACGCTCGACGACGCCCGCCGCCTCGCCGAGGCGGCCCTCGCCGCCTCCGACGCGGCATCCGCCCGCGACGCGGCACGCGCCGCATCGTCCGTCTGACGCACCACCCGAGCAGAGAGAACACATCCATGTCTGACACGGCAACCGCGGCGAAGACGCCCGGATCGCTCCGCGTCGGAGTGCAGAAGGTCGGTACCTTCCTCTCCGGCATGATCATGCCCAACATCCCCGCGCTCATCGCCTGGGGCATCTTCACGGCGTTCTTCATCGACGTGGGATGGACGCCGAATCCGGCGCTCAACTCGGTCGTCGGGCCGATGATCCACTACCTGCTGCCCATCGTCATCGCCTACCAGGGCGGCCGGATGATCTACGAGACGCGCGGCGCGGTCGTCGGCGCCATCGCCACCTTCGGCGCGATCGCGGGCTCGGACTGGCTCATCGGCCTGCAGAACGTGGAGCTCGAGGCGGCCGGCGAGAAGCCGATCAGCACCATCCACATGTTCATCGGCGCCATGATCATGGGGCCGCTCGCGGCGTGGGTCATGAAGAAGCTCGACGCGCTGTGGGAGGGCCGCATCAAGGCGGGCTTCGAGATGCTCGTCAACATGTTCTCGGCCGGCATCTTCGGCTTCATCGCCGCCGTGTTCGCGTTCTACGTCATCGCGCCGATCGTGAACTGGATCATGAACGTGCTCGGCGGGGCGGTCGGCTGGCTGGTCGACAACGGCCTGCTTCCGCTCACGAGCATCCTCATCGAGCCGGCGAAGGTGTTCTTCCTCAACAACGCCATCAACCACGGCGTGCTCACGCCGCTCGGCACCGCCGAGTCGAGCGAGTCGGGCAAGTCGATCCTCTTCCTCCTCGAGGCGAACCCCGGCGTCGGCCTCGGACTCCTCCTCGCGTTCACGTTCTTCGGCGTCGGAGCGGCACGCGCCTCGGCCCCCGGTGCCGCCATCATCCAGTTCTTCGGCGGCATCCACGAGGTGTACTTCCCCTACGTCCTCATGAAGCCGGCCCTGCTGCTCGCCGTCATCGCCGGCGGCGCGACGGGCGTCGCGACGAACGTGGTGTTCCGCTCCGGCCTCGTGGCCCCGGCGGCACCGGGATCGATCTTCGCGGTGCTCGCCCAGACGGCGCGCGACAGCTACCTCGGCGTCATCCTCGCCGTCGTCCTCTCCGCCGCCGTGACGTTCGTCATCGCGGCGGTCATCCTCCGCGCGAGCCGCAGGCGCGACCTCGCCGCCGAGGCCGCGGGCGTCGACGGCTTCGGGGCCGCCGTGGCGCAGACGCAGGCGAACAAGGGCAAGGAGTCGAGCGTGCTCGGAGGCCTCGCAGGCGGTGCCACCGCCGTCGCGACGCGGCCCATCGAGCGCGTCGTCTTCGCGTGCGATGCGGGCATGGGCTCGTCGGCGATGGGCGCGAGCGTCCTGCGCACCAAGATCAAGCAGGCGGGCATCCCGGGCGTCACCGTGACGAACAAGGCGATCGCCGCCCTCGACGGCACGGCCGACCTCGTCATCACGCAGGCACAGCTCACCGACCGCGCGAAGCAGAAGGCCGCGGGCGCCGTGCACGTCTCGGTCGACAACTTCATGAACTCGCCGCGCTACGACGAGGTCGTGGAGCTGCTGCGCGCCCAGGCGGCAGGCGAGACCGCTCCCGCGGCCGAGGAGCCCGTCGTCGTCCCCACGACGACCGGCCCGATCGGCTCGGGGCGCACGCGTTCCGACGACGGCGTGCTCACGCGCGGCAGCGTGCGCATCCACCGCGGCTCCGCGACGCGCGATGAGGCCCTCCAGGAGGCCACGGACATCCTCGTGAGCGCGGGCGCCGTGACGCCGGCCTACGTCGACGCCATGCGCGCCCGCGAGGAGACGGTGTCCACGTACATGGGCAACGAGCTCGCCATCCCTCACGGCACGAACGACGCGAAGGACGCCATCCTCGGCTCTGCGCTCTCGGTCGTCCGCTATGACGGAGGCGTCGACTGGGACGGCGACGAGGTGACCTTCGTCGTCGGCATCGCCGGGGAGGGCGGCGAGCATCTCACGATCCTCGCCAACGTCGCGGAGCTGTTCGGCGACGACGACCGGATCGCGCAGCTGAAGGCCGCGACGACGGCGGACGAGCTGTACGACCTGTTCCAGAGCGTGAACGGAGACGCGTGATGAAGGCCGTCCACTTCGGCGCCGGCAACATCGGCCGCGGCTTCGTGGGGCTGCTGCTCCACGAGGGCGGGTACGAGGTCGTCTTCTCGGATGTCGCCGCGTCGCTCGTCGACGCGCTCTCGGCGGCGGAGTCGTACACGGTGCACGAGGCCGGGCCGGGCGGCGTCGACCGCGTCGTCACGGGCTTCCGCGCCGTGAACAGCTCGCAGGACGCGCATGCCGTGGCCGATGAGGTCGCGACGGCCAACGTCGTCACGACCGCCGTCGGACCGACCGTGCTGCGGTTCATCGCGCCGCACATCCTCGCGGGACTGGCCCTGCGCGACCCCGACGCGCCGCCGCTGCAGGTGATGGCGTGCGAGAACGCGATCGGCGCCACCGATCAGCTGCGCGCGGAGATCGCGGAGCTGGCGGGCCCCGGCTGGGACGCGCTGGAGGGGCGCGCCGTGTTCGCGAACACGGCGGTCGACCGCATCGTGCCGGGCCAGCCGGCGGGCGCGGGGATCGACGTGACCGTGGAGCCGTTCTTCGAGTGGGCGATCGAGCAGGGGCCGTTCGAGGGCGACCTGCCGAGCATCCCCGGGGCGCACTTCGTCGACGACCTCGCGCCGTACATCGAGCGGAAGCTCTTCACCGTGAACACGGGGCACGCCGCCACGGCGTACCACGGCGCCGTCGCGGGCATCGAGCGGATCGCCGATGCCCTCGCGGTGCCCGAGGTCGCCGCGGCGGTCGAGGCGGCGCTCGCCGAGACCTCGGCGCTGCTCGCGGTGAAGCACGGCTTCGCCCCGGAGGAGCTCGCGGCCTACCGCGAGACCATCCTCGGGCGGTTCCGGAACCCGGCGCTGCCCGACACGGTGCAGCGCGTCGGGCGCCAGCCGCTGCGCAAGCTGTCGCGGCACGAGCGCTTCGTCGGCCCCGCGGCGGAAGCCGTCGAGCGCGGCCTCCGTGCGGACGCGCTCGTCGCGGCGATGGGCGCCGCGCTGCGGTTCGAGGACGCCGAGGACGCTCAGGCGGTCGAGCTGCAGGGGCTGCTGGCCATGCTCGACGCCGACGCGTTCACCGCCGAGGTGACGGGGCTCGACGCGGGGCACCCGCTGTACCCGGCCGTCCGCGCCGAGGTCGCCGCCCGCCAGTCCGCCCTCGCGGGCTGAGGCGCCCCCTATCCCCCGCGCGCTTCTCGTCCAACGCCTCTCGTCCAACGGATATCCGTTGGATGAGAGGCCATCCGATTCGGCGACATCGCGTGTGCTTTCGCCAGTCGGATGGCCGTTCGGCGCGGAGGGTCGGGGGGCGCCTCGCGCGTAGGCTTGAGCGGTGAGCAGCAGGCGCGGGCGACGGATCGCCGCATGGATCGGAGGCGTCGTCGGCGGCCTCGTCGTCGTGGCCGTGGCGGGCATCCTCATTTGGAGCCAGGTGGGCGTCATGGGTGCGGAGGCCGAACCGCTCGCCTCCGTTCAGGAGGACCCGGCGATCGTCGCGGAGGACGCCTCCGGCGCGATCGTGCTCTCCCCCGCCGACAGCGGCTCCGGCGAGGCGGGCGATGTCGGCCTCGTCTTCGTGCCGGGAGCGAAGGTCGACCCGTGGGCGTACGCCGCGAAGCTCTCCGATCTCGTCGCCGAAGAGGGGATGACGGTCGTCATCACCCGACCGTGGCTCAACCTCGCGTTCTTCGACCTGCGCCCGCTCTCGGATTTCACCTCCCTCGCACCCGAGGTCGGCACCTGGATGGTCGGAGGCCACTCCCTCGGCGGGGTGCGCTCGTGCCAGCTCGCCGCCGACGCCGACGCCCTCGTGCTGTTCGGGTCGTACTGCGCGAACGACCTCGCCGATTCCGGCCTCCCGGTCCTGTCGATCTCCGGATCCGAGGACGGCCTCTCCACGCCGGACAAGATCGCCGACGCCCGCCCGCTCCTCCCGGCGGACGCCGAGCTCGTCGAGATCGCCGGCGCGAACCACGCCTCGTTCGGCGACTACGGGCCCCAGGCCGGCGACGGCACGGCGACCATCCCGGACGACGAGATGACGGCGCAGATCACAGAGCTCGTCGGGGCGCTCGCCGCCACGCTCGACTGACGGGCCCCGGGCCCCGGCTCTCCCCTCCCCTGGCGATCGGACATCCGTTCGCCGAATCCGCACCGCAGTGCGCGGTATCCCGTGCGGTCTCGGCACGCGCATGTGGTCTCGACGGGCACCGGACGGGACGGGCACCAGCGGCGCGACGGGGGCGGGAGACGACGCGGTCGCCCGCACCACTCGTCCACAGGCCCGTGCGCGGCGCGAGCTGTGCACATCCGCCCGCTGCACCGCGCATGCCGCGCTCCCCGGCGGGCACGATCGGGGCATGCCCGCTCGATCGCCTCTGCTGTTCACCCGTGCCGCCGTCGTCGCCGACCTCAGCCGTGCCGGCCTCGACGCCGCGCTCGCTCGCGGCTCCCTCCTCCGGGTGCGGCCGGGCCGCTACGCGAACGCCCGCGAGTGGCAGGCGACCCACGTCGAGGAGCGCCAGCGTCAGCTGTTCGCCGCCGCACAGGAGGACGCCGAGGTGGAGCCGATCGCGGCGAACATCACGGCCGCGGCCGCTCACGCGCTTCCGTTGTTCCGCGTCCGCGATGAACGGATCCACACCGTCAACGTCGACGGACGTGCGGCGTCGTCGACCTCGCGGTGCTTCCGGCATGACGATGCGTGCGACCCCGCCGACATCGTCCGCCTCGACGGCCGCCTGACGACGAGTCTGTCGCGCACGGTCTTCGACGTCATCCGGACGCAGCCCGCCGAGACCGCGATCACCGTCATCGATGCGGCACTGCGCCAGGTCGCCGTCGACGGCAGCGGCCGCGTGCGCGACATCGAGGCCGCGGAGCGACTGCGGGACGACATCCGGCGGCACGTCGATGCGGGCGTCGGCGCACGCGGCATCGTGCAGGCGCGACGGATGGTCGACCTCGCGCATCCGGGCGCGGACGGCCCCGGCGAGAGCGTGAGCCGGCTCTACCTCGCCGATCTCGGTTTCGCGCCGATCGAGGTCCAGGTGCGGGTGGCCGGCCCCGATGGCGGTGAGTACTCCGTGGATCTCGGCTTCGCCGGTGTGCTCGCCGAGTTCGACGGCGAGCACAAGTACCGCGAGCCGTCGTTCCTGCGCGGCCGGACCGCGGAGCAGGCGGTCATCGACGAGAAGCGACGCGAGGACTGGATCCGCGCGACGACGCGGCAGCCGTTCCTCCGTTGGGGGATGGCCGACATCGCGACGCGCGGCGCACTCGCCGACCGTCTGCGCGCCTTCCACGTCTTCGCCCGCCGAACGCCCATCCGATGACCGAGAGCACACCGGATGACGCGGAATGTGATGGGCTCTCGTCCAACGGATATCCGTTGGACGAGAAGGAGAGAGAAGGAGAAAGAAGGAGAGAGAAGAAGGGAGGGAGGGAGGGAAGGCCCGGTGGGGTCAGCGGCGCCGTGACCGCTTGGCGAAGCCGTCGGTGATGAGGTCGATGAGCTCCTCGCGCTGCTCGACGGGGAGGAACGCCGCCGCGGCCGCGTTGAGCTGGAACTGCTCGATGTCGTCGAGGTCGTAGTCGAACGTCGCGGCGAGGATGGCGAGCTCGCGCGTGAGCGACGTGCGGCTCATGAGGCGGTTGTCGACGTTCACCGTGACGCAGAATCCGAGCTGGTACAGCAGGTCGAAGGGATGGTCCTCGATCTGCGTCCCCCAGTGCGCGATCGCCCCGGTCTGCAGGTTCGACGACGGCGACAGCTCGAGCGGGATCTCCCGATCGCGCACCCAGCGCGCGAGGTCGCCGAACTGGACGAGGACCTCCTCGCCCTCCCGCGAGACGACGTCGACGTCGCGGGCGATCGCGACGCCGTGTCCGAGCCGGAGCGCTCGCCCGTCGAGCAGCGCCGAGCGGATGGACGGGATGCCTGCGGCCTCGCCGGCGTGCACCGTGACGGGGAGGAACTCGCCCGCGAGGTAGTCGAATGCGGCGCGATGCCGTGACGCGGGGAACCCGTCCTCCGGCCCGGCGATGTCGAAGCCGACGACGCCCTCCTGCCGGAAGGCGACGGCGAGCTCGGCGATCTCCCGCACGCGGTCGCTCTGGCGCATCCCGCACAGGATCTGCCCGACGCGGATGGACATGCCGGCGTCCTCGGCGAGGTCCTCGCCCTGCTCGATGCCCTCCTGCACCGCCTCGACCGCCTCCTCCAGCGTGAGCCCGCCGTCGAGGTGCTGCTCGGGAGCCCAGCGCACCTCTCCGTACACGACGCCGTCGGCCGCGAGGTCCTCCACGAACTCGCGCGCGACGCGCGTGAGCCCCTCGCGCGTCTGCATGACGCCGATCGTGATCTCGAACGTCTTGAGGTACTCCACGAGCGAGCCGGAGTCGGCCTGCGCCGCGAACCACTCCCCGAGCGCCTCGGCGTCGGAGGCCGGCAGCGCGAGATCGGTGCCCTCGGCGAGCTCGATGATCGTCTGCGGGCGCAGGCCGCCGTCGAGGTGATCGTGCAGCGACACCTTGGGCAGGCTGCGCAGCGCGACGCCTCCGACACGGGGCTCTGCGGTCTTCTGGGTCGCCATGACGGCCTCCTGGGTCTGGGGGGGGGTGATGCGGATGGCCCGGTGCCGGGCGGGCGGTCAGGCGGAGATGCGCTCGCGCACGATGCCGGCGCGCTCGGGAGCAGTATCGCCGATCTCCCACGCTCCGTCGAGGGCGTCGAGCGCGCGCGCGAACCGCGCGGGGTCGTCGGCCGAGAGCGTGAGGACGGCCTGCCCCGCCGTGACGACGTCGCCGGGCTTGACGTGGAGGTCGATTCCGGCGGCGTGCACCACGGGGTCCTCGGCGCGCGCACGCCCGGCGCCCAGGCGCCACGCCGCGACGCCGACGCCGAAGGCGTCCATCCGCGTGACGACGCCGGCGCGATCGGCGGTGAGCGTGTGCGTCTCCCGCGCCGTCGGCAGCGGGGCGTCGGGGTCGCCGTCCTGTGCACGGATCATGCGCCGCCACGTGTCCATGGCGCGGCCGTCCGCGAGCGCCGCAGCCACGTCGACGTCGGGCCGGCCTGCCAGGGCGAGCATCTCGCGCGCGAGCGCCACCGTGAGCTCGACGACGTCGGACGGCCCGCCGCCCGCGAGCACCTCGACCGACTCCCGCACCTCGTTGGCGTTGCCGACCGCGAGGCCGAGCGGCGTCGTCATGTCGGTGAGGAGCGCGGTCGTCCGCACGCCGGAATCGGCGCCCAGCGCCACCATCGTCTCGGCGAGCTCGCGCGCCCGGTCGATGTCCTTCATGAACGCGCCGGAGCCGAACTTCACGTCAAGGACGAGGGCGTCCGTGCCCTCCGCGATCTTCTTCGACATGATGCTGGAGGCGATGAGCGGGATGGCCTCGACCGTGCCCGTGACGTCGCGGAGCGCGTAGAGCCTCTTGTCGGCGGGGGCGAGCCCCGTGCCCGCCGCGCACACGACCGCGCCCACGTCCGAGAGCTGCGCCATGAGCTCGTCGTTCGACAGTGCGGCGCGCCATCCGGGGATGGACTCGAGCTTGTCGAGCGTCCCGCCCGTGTGCCCGAGGCCCCTCCCGGAGAGCTGGGGGACGGCGACCCCGAAGGTCGCGACGAGCGGCGCGAGGGGCAGCGTGATCTTGTCGCCCACCCCTCCCGTGGAGTGCTTGTCGGCGGTCGGCTTCCCGAGGGCGGCGAACGACATCCGCTCCCCCGACGCGATCATCGCCTCCGTGAGCACGCGGATCTCGTCGCGCTCCATGCCGTTGAGCAGCACCGCCATCGCGAACGCGGCCATCTGCGCGTCGGCGACGTAGCCGCGCGTGTAGGCGTCGACCATCCATCGGAGCGCGTCCTCGGGGACCCGGCCGCCGTCGCGCTTGGCGCGGATGACGTCGACGGCGTCGAAGGGCTCCGCGGTCATCGCTCCTCCAGGTCGCGCGGCCCGAACGCGTCGGGCAGCACCTCGTCGATCGTGCGGACGCCCGACACCGTCTCGAGCAGCATGCCGGGAGCGGCATGCTCGAACAGCAGCTGCCGGCACCGTCCGCACGGCATGAGCGTGCGCTTCTCCCGGTCGACGCACACGAAGGCGACCAGGTGTCCGCCGCCCGTCATCGCGAGGTTCGAGATGAGCCCGCATTCCGCGCACAGCCCGACGCCGTACGACGCGTTCTCGGTGTTGCAGCCCGCGACGACGCGCCCGTCGTCGACGAGCGCGGCCGCCCCCACCGGGAACCGCGAGTACGGCGCATACGCCTTGCGCATGGCGTCGGCGGCGACGCCCCGGAGTGCGTCCCAGTCGATGTCGGTCATCGTCATCCCTTGATGTACGGCTTGCCCGCGGCGGCGGGGCCGCGCGATTGGCCCACGAAGCCCGCGACCGCGAGGATCGTCACGACGTACGGGAGCATGAGCATGAACTGGCTGGGGATGGGCGTCCCGAGCACGGAGAGCAGGTTCTGCAGGTTCGTGGCGAAGCCGAACAGCAGCGCCGCGAGCGTCGCGCGGATGGGGTCCCATCGGCCGAAGATGACGGCGGCGAGCGCGATGAAGCCGAGACCCCCCGTCATCTGCTCGTTGAACTGCGGCACCGACACGAGGGTGAAGTACGCTCCTCCCGCGCCCGCGATGGCGCCGGCGAGGGTGACGTTCCAGAAGCGCATCGGGTTGACGCGGATGCCGACCGTGTCGGCCGCCTGCGGGTGCTCTCCCACTGCGCGCACGCGCAGGCCCCAGGTCGTCCGGTAGAGGCCCCAGGCAACGAGCGCCACGGCGACGTACATGAGATAGACGAGGAAGGTCTGGTTGAACAGCACGGGGCCGATCACGGGGATCTCGACGAGGCCGGGGATGGGCAGCCGCTCGAAGGTGGCGGGCCGGTTGAGCTCGAGCTCGTTCGGGACGAGCAGGATGCCGAAGAGGAAGCCCGTCAGGCCCGTGACGAGCACGTTCAGAACGACGCCGACGATGACCTGCTCGACGAGGTAGGTGATGGCGAACACGGCGAGCACGAGCGAGACCAGGACGCCGCCGAGCATGGCGCCGAGGAGCCCGATGAACGGATTGCCCGTGATGCTCGACAGGATGGCGGCCGAGAACGCCCCGAAGAGCAGCTGCCCCTCGATGGCGACGTTCACGACGCCGACGCGCTCGCCGATGACGCCGCCGAGCGCGCCGAAGACGATCGGCACGGAGATCGAGAGGGCTCCGGCGAAGAGGCTGATGACGGGGATGAGGCCATCCGCCCCCGCCCAGGTGAGGAAGGCGAACAGCGCGAACGCGCCGTAGGCGATCGGCACCCATGCGCGCGTCGTGCGGTAGGCGAGCGTGTCGGCCACGGCCCATCCGGTGAGCGCGACGAGAACCGCGAGCACGCCCCACAGGAACGGCGCGGTCGGGATGCTCACCTCCCCGATGGGGATGAGCGCGTCGGCCGTGCTCAGCCGGTACGTCGTCCACCCCGAGCGCGGCGCGAAGACGAACAGCGCCGCGAGCAGGACGGTGAGCAGCCCGAGCGTGATGGCGAGCTTGGGGCGGCGGACGCGCACGAGCGTGGGCACGACGACCTCCTCGGGGATCCCCGCTGCGACCTGCGACATCACGCCACCGCCTTCCGCGCCGCGCGGGCCCTGGCCCTGGCGCTCTTCTCCGACTCGTCCTTCGGCAGGAAGAAGATTGTCCGCACGAGCGGCGGCGCCGCGACGAAGAGGACGACGAGCGCCTGCACGACGAGCACGATGTCGACCGGGATGCCCTCGGACGCCTGCATGCTGTAGCTGCCCGCCTTGAGCGCGCCGAAGAGGATGCCGGCGGCGAACGTCCCCCATGCGCGGCTGCGTCCGAGCAGCGCCACTGTGATCGCGTCGAAGCCGAAGCCGGCGTCGATGTGGCTGTCGAAGCCGGTCGTCACGGCGCCCTGGATCTGGTTCATGGCGGCGAGGCCGGCGAGACCGCCCGCGAAGAGCATCGCGTACACGTAGATGCGCTTCACCGAGATGCCGGCCGCGCGCGCCGCGTGCGGGTTCTCGCCCACGGCGCGCATGCGCAGGCCGAGGCTCGAGCGCTCGAGCAGCCACCACACGAAGACGGTCGCCGCGATGACGATGAGGAAGCCGACGTCGAGGTTCGGGAAGGCCGCGCCGAACAGCGGCGCGAACTGCGCGCCCTCCGGTGTCGCGGCCGAGATGGGCTGGTTGGATCCGGCCTTCTGGAGCACGCCGGCCGTGCTGACCATCCAGTCGACGAGGTAGACCGCGATGTAGTTGAGCATGATCGTGAGGATCACCTCGTGCGCTCCCGTGCGCGCCTTGATGATCCCCGCGATGCCGGCCCAGATGGCGCCGCCGAGGATGCCGGCCGCGAGCGTGAGCGGCAGCTGGATGGCGAGGGGCAGGTCGAGGCGGAACGTCAGGAGTGCCGACAGCGCCGCGCCGAAGAGGATCTGGCCCTGCGCGCCGATGTTGAACATCCCCACGCGGAACGCGAGCGCCACGCCGAGCCCGGCCGCGATGAGGGGCGCCGCGTTCCCGAGCGTGTTCGTGAGGGGGCGGATGCCCGTGGCGACGTCCTCCGCGCGGGTGTTGTAGATCGCGCCCCGGAAGAGCGCCTCGTACCCTCCCGCGACCGACTGCCAGATGGCGGAGAAGGTGTCGCCAGGGCGGGCGAAGAAGTACCCCGCCGCCTCGCGCACGTCCTCGCTCGTCAGGGCGATGAGCACGCCGCCGACGACGAGCGCCACGACGACCGCGAGGATCGAGGTGACGACGCTGCCCCGCAGGATCTCGCGGAGCACGCGGTTGGACTGCGGCACGGCGGTGCGCGGCGTGCTCGTGTGGGCGGGGAGCGGCTGCTGCTGGTCGGTCATGCCGATGCCTCCTGGGCGCCGGCCATGAGCAGGCCGAGCTCGTCGCGCGGGGTGTCGCTCGGCACGATGCCGACGATCTTCCCGCGGTACATCACCGCGATCCGGTCGGCGAGGGCCACGACCTCGTCGAGCTCCGTGGAGACGACGACGACGGCGACGCCCTCGTCGCGCGCGGCGACGATGCGGGAGTGGATGAACTCGATCGAGCCGACGTCGACGCCGCGCGTGGGCTGCGCCGCGAGCAGCACCTTGAGGTCGCGGCTCATCTCGCGCGCGACGACGACCTTCTGCTGGTTGCCGCCGGACAGCGTTCCCGCTGCGGTGTCGGGGCCCTGGGCGCGGATGTCGAACTCGGCGATGCGGTCGTGTGCGAAGGCGTCGAGGGCGCTGCGCTGGAGCGTGCCGAATCGCACGAACTCCTCCGCGTCCGAGCGGTCGAGGACGAGGTTCTCGGCGATCGACATGCTCGCGACGAGCCCGTCGACGGTGCGGTCCTCCGGGACGAAGCCGACGCCCGCATCGAGGATCGTGCGCACGGACGCCCCGACGAGCTCCTGCCCGTCGACGGAGATGGAGCCGGTGACGTGGTTCTCGAGGCCGACGAGCGCCTCGGTGAGCTCGGTCTGGCCGTTGCCCTGCACGCCGGCGATCGCGAGGATCTCGCCCGGGCGCACCTCGAACGAGACGTCGTCGACGACGACGACGCCCTCGTCTGTGCGCACGCGCAGATCGCGGACGACGAGACCGCCGGCGCTCGGGCTGGCCGGCTTCTTCTGCACCGTCAGCTCGACGGCGCGGCCCACCATGAGCGAGGCGAGCTCGGCGTTGGTGGACGTGGGAGAGGCCTCGCCCACGACCTTGCCGCGGCGGACGACCGTGATGCGGTCGGCGACCTCGCGCACCTCGCGGAGCTTGTGGGTGATGAACACGATGCCGACGCCCTCGTCGCGCAGCTGGCGCATCATCGCCATGAGCTCATCGGTCTCCTGCGGCGTGAGCACAGCGGTCGGCTCGTCGAAGACGAGCACCCTGGCGTCGCGCGCGAGGGCCTTGATGATCTCGACGCGCTGCTGCACGCCGACGGGCAGCTGCTCGACGACCGCGTCGGGATCGACGTGGAACCCGAAGCGGGCGGCGACCTCGCGCACCTGCGCACGCGCGGCTCCGAGGTCGAGCCCGCCCGTGCGCGTCGTGCGCTCGTGCCCGAGCGCGACGTTCTCGGCGACGGTGAAGACGGGGATGAGCATGAAGTGCTGGTGCACCATGCCGATGCCCGCCTCCATGGCGTCGCCGGGTCCGCGGAAGCGCTGCGGGACGTCGTCGAGCAGGATCTCGCCCTCGTCGGCCTGGTAGAGGCCGTAGAGCACGTTCATCAGCGTCGACTTGCCGGCGCCGTTCTCGCCGAGGAGCGCGTGGATCTCGCCCGGACGGACGGTGAGATCGATGTGGTCGTTGGCGACGAGGCTGCCGAATCGCTTCGTGATTCCGCGGAGCTCGAGCTTCATGTGGGCACCCTACCGTGCAGGTGTGGACGGGGAGGAGACGCACCGCGGGGCGGCCGGGCAGACGCCCGACCGCCCCGCGGCGCGGCTGCGGTTTACGGCGAGTTCTCCGACTCGACGACGATGTCGCCCGAGACGATCTGCTCCTGCAGCGTCGCGAGCTCGTCGACGAGGCCCTCAGGGAGCTGCGACTCGAAGTCGTGGAAGCTCGACAGCGCCACGCCCTCGTTCTCGAGCGTTCCGATGTAAGGCTCGACGTCGAAATTGCCCGTCGAGCCGGTGACGGTCGCGTCGTAGACGGCCTGGTCGATGGCCTTCTCGATCGACACGAACACGATGTCGGCGAGGTCGGGCTCCTTCACCGCGAGGTCGCTGTCGACGCCCATGAGGAGCACGTCCTCACCGCTGTCGGCGATGGCCGCGGCGGCGCTCGTGTAGATCGGGCCTCCGACGGGCAGGATGACGTCGACGCCCTGGTCGAGCACGCCCTGCGCGGTCTGACGCGCGACGTCGTTCGCGTCGAAGCCGCCCGTGAACGAGCCGGACTGCGCCTCGGCGTCCCAGCCGACGACCTCGACGGCGGCGCCCTTGTCCTCGTTGTACTTCTCCACGCCGTACTGGAAGCCGTCCATGAAGACCGCGACCGACGGGATCTGCATGCCGCCGAACGTGCCGACCTTGTTCACGCCGGACTGCGCCGACCACGCCGCGGCCGCGTAGCCGCCGAGGTAGGCCGCCTGGGCGGTGTCGAAGACGAGCGGCTTGATGTTGGGCGCGTCGACCTCGCCGTCGAAGTCGTTGTCCGCCCAGTCGTCGATGATCGCGTAGTCGATCTCGGGGTTCGCGAGCGCCGACTCGACCGTGGCGGCCGAGAGGTTGAAGCCCACGGAGATGATGAGCGAGCAGCCCTGCGCCACGAGCTCCTCGAGGTTCGGGGCGTAGTCGTTCGCGCTCGTCGACTCCATCTCGGTGACGTCGATGCCGAGCTCCTCGGCCGCGCGGTCCATGCCCTCCTTGGCGGACTGGTTGAACGAGCGGTCGTTCCAGCCGCCGGCGTCCGAGATGAGGCACGGGTTGAAGTCGCTGTCGACCTCTTCGCCGCCCGTGGTCTCCTCGGGGGCAGAGCCGCAGCCGGCGAGCAGCAGGGCCGACGCGGCGAGCGCGACGCCGCTGAACGCAGCCTTCTTCGTGGTCTTCACACTTTCCTCCAGAGTGTGCGGGCCCCGAACCGTCGCAGGGCCAATATGCTCACGCTAGTCGTCTTCGATCACGCGAAACGGCCCATCCGCTCGTCCGCAACGTGATAGTTACAAAACGTCATGAGGGCCCGGGGCGACGCCCCGGGCCCTCATGCACCGCTCGGTTCAGCGACCGCCCTTGAGGACCGCCTGCTTCACCTCGGCGATGGCCTTCGTGACCTCGATGCCGCGCGGGCAGGCCTCGGTGCAGTTGAAGGTCGTGCGGCAGCGCCACACGCCCTCCTTGTCGTTGAGGATGTCGAGGCGCACCTGCGCCTCGTCGTCGCGCGAGTCGAAGATGAACCGGTGCGCGTTCACGATCGCGGCGGGGCCGAAGTACTGCCCGTCGGTCCAGAACACGGGGCACGACGAGGTGCACGCGGCGCACAGGATGCACTTGGTGGTGTCGTCGAAGCGCGCGCGGTCGGCGATCGTCTGACGGCGCTCCTTGCCCGGCTCGGGGGCGCTCGACGCCTGCAGGAAGGGCTGCACCTCGCGGTAGGCCGCGAAGAACGGGTCCATGTCGACGACGAGGTCCTTCTCCAGCGGGAGGCCCTTGATGGCCTCCACGTAGATGGGCTTCGAGATGTCGAGGTCCTTGATGAGCGTCTTGCACGCGAGGCGGTTGCGGCCGTTGATGCGCATGGCGTCCGACCCGCAGATGCCGTGCGCGCACGAGCGGCGGAAGGTGAGCGACCCGTCCGTCTCCCACTTGATCTTGTGGAGCGCGTCGAGCACGCGGTCGGTGGGGTACATCTCGACGTCGTAGTCGACCCAGCGGGGCTCGCTGTCGGTCTCGGGATCGAACCGGCGCACGATGAACGTGACGAGGTACGACTGGATGGCGGTCTCGACCGCGGGGGCCTCGGCGACGATCGACATCAGTACTTCCTCTCCATCGGCGGGTAGGTGAGCTCGCCCTTGTCGTTCTTCGTGAACACGACGGGCTTCCAGTCGAGCCGGATGTGGTCCTCCGGGTCGGGCGAGTGCGGATCGCCCGTGAGGTAGGCCATCGTGTGCTGCATGTACTTCTCGTCGTCGCGGTCGGGGTAGTCCTCGCGCATGTGACCGCCGCGGCTCTCCTTGCGGTTGCGCGCGGCGTAGGCGACGATCTCGGCGAGGTCGAGCAGGAAGCCGAGCTCGACGGCCTCGAGCAGGTCGGTGTTGAACCGCTTGCCCTTGTCGTCGACGTAGATGTTCTTGTACCGCTCGCGCAGGTCGTGGATGGTGCCCATGACGTTCGTCAGGGTCTCCTCCGTACGGAACACCTGGGCGTTGGCGTCCATCTCCTCCTGCAGCGTGCGGCGGATGTCGGCGATGCGCTCGGTGCCCTTGGCGTTGCGGACGCCCTCGATGAGCTCGCGCACGCCGGCGGCGGGGTCGTCGGGCAGCGGAACGAGCTCGCCGCCGTTCTTCACGTACTCGACGGCGCGGCGGCCCGCGCGCTTGCCGAACACGTTGATGTCGAGGAGCGAGTTCGTGCCCAGGCGGTTGGCGCCGTGCACGGAGACGCACGCGCACTCCCCCGCCGCATAGAGGCCGGGGACGACGGTGGTGTTGTCGGCGAGCACCTCGGCGTCGTTGTTCGTGGGGATGCCGCCCATGGCGTAGTGCGCCGTCGGCATGACGGGAACCGGCTCGACGACGGGATCGACGCCGAGGTAGGTGCGCGCGAACTCGGTGATGTCGGGGAGCTTCGTCTCGAGCACCTCGGCGCCGAGGTGCGTGCAGTCGAGGTAGACGTAGTCCTTGTGCGGGCCGGCGCCGCGCCCCTCGAGCACCTCCTTGACCATGCAGCGCGCCACGATGTCGCGCGGTGCGAGGTCCTTGATGGTCGGGGCGTACCGCTCCATGAACCGCTCGCCGGAGGCGTTGCGCAGGATGGCCCCCTCGCCTCGGGCGCCCTCCGTCAGGAGGATGCCGAGGCCGGCGAGCCCTGTCGGGTGGAACTGGAAGAACTCGATGTCCTCGAGCGGAAGGCCCTTGCGCCAGATGATGCCGACGCCGTCGCCCGTCAGGGTGTGCGCGTTCGACGTCGTCTTGAAGACCTTGCCGAACCCGCCGGTGGCGAAGATGACGGCCTTGGAGTGGAAGACGTGCAGGTCGCCCGTGGCGAGCTCGTACGCGACGACGCCCGCGATCTTCGTCTCGCCGTCCTCGCCCTTCACCGTGATGAGGTCGAGCGCGTAGAACTCGTTGAAGAAGTTGATGCCGAGCTTGACGCAGTTCTGGAACAGCGTCTGCAGGATCATGTGCCCCGTGCGGTCGGCGGCGTAGCACGCACGGCGCACGGGCGTCTTCCCGTGCTCGGCGGTGTGGCCGCCGAACCGGCGCTGGTCGATCTTGCCGTCGGGCGTGCGGTTGAAGGGCAGGCCCATGTTCTCGAGGTCGATGACCGCGTCGATGGCCTCCTTGGCGAGGATCTCCGCCGCGTCCTGGTCGACGAGGTAGTCGCCGCCCTTGACGGTGTCGAAGGTGTGCCACTCCCAGGAGTCCTCCTCCACGTTCGCGAGGGCTGCGGCCATGCCGCCCTGCGCGGCGCCCGTGTGCGAGCGCGTGGGGTAGAGCTTGGTGATGACGGCGGTCTTCGCGCCGGGGCCCGCCTCGATGGCGGCGCGCATGCCGGCGCCGCCCGCCCCGACGATGACGATGTCGAACTCGTGGTAGTAGACGCCGTCCTTGAGGACGGCATCGGGGTGCTGTGCAGTCACGTCTTCCATCAATCCTGTCGTCAGTTGGCCGCGGCGGCCTGGCAGACCTCGTACAGCACGCTGTCGGGGTTCTCGAACGCCCCGAACACGCCGGCGCACGGGTCGAAGGTGAACACGACGAGCGTGCCGAGCACGATCATGAGCGCCGCGACGACGATGATCACCCCGACGAGCGCCGTGCGCACGGTCTTGCCCTGCACGTAGTCGTTCACGATCGTGCGCATGCCGTTGGCGCCGTGGATGAAGGCGAGCCAGAGCATGAGCACGTCCCACCACTGCCAGAACGGCGAGGCGAACTTGCCGGCGACGAACGCGAAGTCGATCGCGTGCACGCCGCCCTCCGGCACCATGAGGTTGACGAAGAGGTGACCGAAGATGAGCACCACGAGCAGCACGCCCGAGACGCGCATGTAGAGCCATCCCCACTTCTCGAGGTTGACGCCCCGACGAGCCGGGCGCTGCGGCGAGCGGGGTGCCGCGAGATCCGCTGCGGTCATCAGTGTCCCCCTCCGAAGTCGCCGAACACGTTCATGAGGTGACGCGGGGTGAAACCGGCCATGACGACCGCCCACACGCCCAGCACGCCCCAGAAGAGCTGGCGCTGGTACTTCGCGCCCTTGGACCAGAAGTCCACGAGGATGATGCGCAGGCCGTTGAAGGCGTGGAACGCGATCGCGCCGACGAGGGCGACCTCGCCGATGCCCATGATGGGGGTCTGGTAGGTGCCGATGACCGCGTCGTACGCCTCGGGGGAGACGCGGATGAGCGCGGTGTCGAGCACGTGCACCAGGAGGAAGAAGAAGATCGCGATCCCGGTGATGCGGTGCAGCACCCACGACCACATGCCTTCGCGGCCGCGGTACAGGGTGCCCCTCGGTGTTCTCGATGTCGTCTCCGACACCCGCGGTGTCGGACGCACGGTAGCGGACAAGATCGTCCTCCTGCTCTCAGCCTTGCGAGGCGGGCGCGTGGCGGCGCCGCCGATCGCCCCTCAGGCTACTCCCAGCCGAGGACGTCGGCCATCGAGGAGAGCCCAACTGTCTCGACATCGAGAGGTCAGGGCAACCTTACCGGATGGCCGCCCGTCGCGACGCGAGACCGTAACGCCCGCCTTGTAGCCTGGGCGCATGCCTGAACCGATCAAGGACTTCTTCGCCGTCATCCCCGCGGGCGGCGTGGGCTCGCGACTGTGGCCCCTCTCCCGCGCCGAGACCCCGAAGTTCCTGCACGACCTGACGGGATCCGGGCGGTCGCTGCTGCAGGAGACCTGGGACCGGCTCCTCCCCCTCGCCGACCGCGAGCACATCGCCGTCGTGACGGGTCGCGCGCACGGCCCGAAGGTGGAGAACACGCTTCCCGACATGCCGGAGCACAACGTGTTCGTCGAGGCCGACCCTCGCGAGTCGGCCGCCGCCATCGGCCTGGCCGCGGCCATCCTGCACCGCCGCAACCCCGACGTCGTCATCGGCTCGTTCGCCGCAGACCACGTCATCAAGCGCCAGCGCGTGTTCGAGTTCACGGTGCGCCAGGCCGTCGCCGTCGCTCGCGCGGGCTACATCTGCACCATCGGCATCCAGCCGTCCGAGCCTGCCGTGGGGTTCGGCTACATCAAGACGGGCGACGAGCTCGTCGTCGACGACGCGCCGCTCGCGGCGATGGTCGACACCTTCGTCGAGAAGCCCGACCTCGAGACGGCGCGGCGCTACTACGCCGACCGCTCCTTCCTCTGGAACGCGGGCATGTTCATCTCACGCGCCGACGTGCTGCTCGAGGAGCTGAAGGCGAACGAGCCCGAGCTGCACGCGGGCCTCATCGAGCTCGCCGAGGCGTGGGACGACCCGTCCCGCAAGGAGGAGACCGTCGCCCGCGTGTGGCCGACGCTCAAGAAGATCGCGATCGACTACGCCGTCGCCGAGCCCGCGGCCGCGAAGGGGCGCCTCGCCGTCGTGCCCGGCCAGTTCGACTGGGACGACGTCGGCGACTTCGCGAGCCTGTCGAACCTCGTCGCCGACGGCGACAGCCAGCGGATGAGCGTGCTCGGCGACAACGAGAAGGTCATCGTCGACGAGTCGACGGGCCTCGTGGTGTCGCACTCCAACCGCGTCATCGCGGTCATCGGGGTCGAGAACCTCATCGTCGTCGACACGGAGGACGCGCTCCTCGTGACGACCAACGAGCACGCGCAGCGCGTCAAGGGCGTCGTGGGCAAGCTGCACGAGGGCGGCCGCGACAACGTGCTCTGAGGCCGCTGTCGGAGGCCCTCGGTAGGTTTGACGGCATGCCACGAAACCTCCGCGTCGCCACGGTCAACGTCAACGGCATCCGCGCCGCCGCCCGCAAGGGCATGGCCGGATGGCTCGACGCCGCCGACGTCGACATCCTCACGCTCCAGGAGGTGCGCGGCGAGCGCGAGCACCTCGACGCCGCCCTCCCGGGATGGACCATCCTCGAGGACGTCGCCCTGCAGAAGGGGCGCGCTGGCGTCGCCATCGCGAGCAGGCTCGAGCCGACCGCCTCGCGCACGGCCCTCGGCGACGACGCGCTGGAGTCGAACGGACGGTGGCTCGAGGCCGACTTCGAGGTCGAGGGCGAGCGGGTGACGGTCGTGAGCGCATACGTGTTCACGGGCGAGGTCGACACCCCGAAGCAGGAGCAGAAGTGGGCGTTCCTCGACGCCATGAGCACACGCCTGCCCGAGCTCGCGGCAGAGGGAGCCCATGCCGTCGTGACGGGCGACCTCAACGTCGGGCACCGCGAGCTCGACATCAAGAACTGGAAGGGCAACGTCAAGAAGGCCGGCTTCCTCCCGCGCGAGCGCGCCTACTTCGATCGCTGGCTCGGCGAGGAGGGCGCCGAGATCACGGGTGTCGACGGCACGACCGGCACGGGGCTCGGCTGGGTCGACGTCGGCCGCCGGTTCCACGGCGATGTCCCGGGCCCCTACACCTGGTGGTCCCAGCGCGGCCAGGCGTTCGACACCGACACGGGCTGGCGCATCGACTACCAGCTCGCGACGGCGCCGCTCGCGGAGCGCGTGCGCGCCTACCGCGTCGACCGGCACGCGTCGTACGCGGAGCGGTGGACCGATCACGCCCCCGTCGTCGTCGACTACGCGTTCTGACCCCGACGCCGAAGGCCCGCGGGGCCTTCGGCGTCCGCCCATCCTCGTTCACCGCGTGTTCACCTGCGCACCGCAGTCTGGTCATCCGGCACTCCTAGCGTCACCACGTGCCCTGCGACCCGGCGGGGCCGTCCCTGACACTGAACCGAATGAGGATTCACCGTGAAGATCACTCGTCTTTCGAGCCTGGCCGCCGTGGGCGCCGTCGCAGCCCTGTCCCTCGCCGGCTGCGCCGCGAACGAGGGGACCACGTCGTCGACCGGTGGCACCGAAGGCTCCGCCGCCAGTTCGATCAGCGGCACGATCGAGGCGACCGGCGCCTCCTCGCAGGAGGCCGCGCAGCAGGCGTGGGTCACCGCGTTCCAGACCGCGAACCCCGACGCGACCGTGCTCTACACGGCGACGGGCTCCGGCACCGGCCGTGAGAACTTCATCTCCGGCGCCTCCGACTTCATCGGCTCCGACCGCGCCTACACGGCCGACGAGATCGCCGCCGGCGGCTTCGGCGCGTGCACGAGCGACGACATCCTCGAGGTCCCCGCGTACATCTCGCCCGTCGCGATCGCGTTCAACCTCGAGGGCATCGACACGCTCAACCTCGACGCGGCGACGATCGCCGGCATCTTCGCGGGCGACATCGCCAACTGGAACGACGACGCGATCGCCGCGCTCAACGAGGGCGTCGAGCTCCCCGACCAGGCGATCGTGCCGGTGCACCGCGCCGACGCGTCGGGCACGCAGGAGACGTTCACCGCCTACCTCGAGGCGACCGCGCCCGAGGTGTGGACGAACGAGGCCTCCGACGAGTGGCCGCTGCAGTCGGGCGAGGGCGCCGACGGCACCTCGGGCGTCGTCGACGCCATCACGAACGGCGTCGGCTACATCGGCTTCGCCGACGCGTCCCGCACCGAGGGCCTCGGTCAGGTCGCGGTCCAGAACGGCGACGAGTTCGTCGCGTACTCGGCCGACGCGACCGCCGCGCTCGTCGAGGCCTCGCCGCTCGAGGAGGGCCGCTCGGCCCACGACCTCGCGTTCGCCGTCGACCCGGCCGCCGCTCCCGCCGGCGCGTACCCGATCGCGCTGGTGAGCTACCTCATCGCGTGCACCGAGTACGAGGACGCCGAGGTCGCGGGCCTCGTCAAGGAGTACATCTCCTACGTGACGAGCGAGGACGGCCAGCAGGTCGCGGCCGAGGCCGCCGGCAGCGCCCCGCTCTCCTCCGCCCTGCAGGAGCAGATCGCCACGGCTCTCGACGCCATCGTCGTCGAGTGACCCGCGAGGGCCTCGACAGCTCGACTCGACCATGAAGGTGCCCCCGCGCTCCGCATCCGTCCGGGATCGCGGCGCGGGGGCATCTCCGTGCGAACCACGCACCCCATCACGATCCGACCACCCGAGGAGCGGGACCGCATGACCACGACCACCACGGAGAGCGAGGCGCCGTCCGGCGCTCCCTCCGGCCCGACGGCGCGGCCCAAGGCCGTCATGCGCCTCGGCGACCGGATCTTCTCGGGAACCGCGCTCGCGGCCGGGACGATCATCCTCATCACCCTGGCCGCGGTGGCGATCTTCCTCATCGTCCAGGCGATCCCGGCCTTCAAGGCGGACACGTCCGACAACCACATCCTCGAGGGGCAGCCGTTCCTCACCTGGGTGTGGCCCTTCGTCTTCGGCACGCTGTGGGCGTCGGCGATCGCGCTCGTCATCGCCGCGCCGATCGCGCTCGGCATCGCGCTCTTCATCTCGCACTACGCCCCGCGCCGGCTCGCCGCCGTGCTCGGCTACGTCATCGACCTGCTGGCGGCCGTCCCGTCGGTGGTGTTCGGACTGTGGGGGGCCCTGACGTTCGCGCCGATGCTCGTCCCCTTCTACCAGTGGCTGAACAGCAACTTCGGGTGGATCCCCATCTTCGGAGGCACGCCGTCGGGCACCGGCAAGACCATCCTCACCGCGTCGCTCGTGCTCGCGGTCATGATCCTGCCGATCATGACCGCCATCTGCCGCGAGGTGTTCCTGCAGACGCCGAAGCTCCACGAGGAGGCGGCGCTCGCGCTCGGCGCGACGCGCTGGGAGATGGTGCGGATGGCTGTGCTGCCGTTCGCGCGCAGCGGCATGGTGTCGGGCGCCATGCTGGGGCTCGGACGCGCACTCGGCGAGACGATGGCCGTGACGCTCGTGCTCTCGCCCCTCGGCATCGTCACGTTCAACCTGCTCAACCCGGAGAACCCGACGACGATCCCCGCGATCATCGCCCTCCGGTTCCCCGAGGCGCACGACGAGGGCGTGTCGACGCTCATCGCGGCCGGCCTCATCCTGTTCATCGTCACCTTCGCCGTCAACGCGATCGCGCGCTGGATCGTGGCGCGTCGTGCCGAGTTCTCTGGAGCGAACTGATGTCCGCCGTCACCGCAGGCGCCGCACCCCGCGCGTCGCTCTCCGCAGGCCACCTCCCGCGCTGGGTGCCGTGGGCGCTGCTCGCGTTCTCGATGTTCGCCTCCGCCGTGCTCTTCACGGTGCTGAACACGAGCGGCGACGTCGCGGAGTTCAACATCGCCGGCACCGTCTTCGTGGGGATGGTCGTCTACATCGGCCTCATCGCACTCACGTCCTCCCTCGGCGAGACGCGTCGGCACGCGGTCGACCGCGTCATGACGACGCTGGTCGCGACCGCGTTCATCATCGCGCTGCTGCCGCTCATCTCGCTCCTGTACACGGTCGTCGTCAACGGCATCGCGCGCTTCGACGGGGAGTTCTTCAGCTTCTCGATGCGCAACATCGCCGGAGAGGGCGGCGGGGCCGTCCACGCCATCTGGGGCACGCTCCTCATCACCCTCGGCGCCACCGTCATCTCGGTTCCGATCGGGCTCATGACGGCGATCTACCTCGTCGAGTACGGGCGCGGCCGGCTGGCGAAGGCCATCACGTTCCTCGTGGACGTCATGACGGGCATCCCGTCGATCGTCGCCGGTCTGTTCATCTACGCGGTGTTCGCCCTCCTGTTCGGGGCAGGGACCCGCATGGGCATCATGGGCTCCCTCGCCCTGTCGGTGCTCATGATCCCCGTCGTCGTGCGCGGCAGCGAGGAACTGCTCCGGATCGTCCCGAACGAGCTCCGCGAGGCGTCGTACGCGCTCGGCGTGCCGAAGTGGCTGACGATCGTCAAGATCGTCATCCCGACGTCGATCGCCGGCATCACGACGAGCGTCATGCTCGCCATCTCCCGCGTCATCGGCGAGACGGCGCCGCTCCTCCTGACCGTCGGCATCGTCCCGAACCTGAACCTCAACATGTTCGACGGTCAGATGGCGACGCTCCCCGTGTTCGCCTACATGCAGGCGAAGTACCCCGGTCTTCCGGCCGACGCGTACTTCGACCGCGCATGGGCGGCCGCGCTCACCCTCATCCTCATCGTCATGGTGCTCAACCTCGCCGCGCGTCTGATCGCCAAGATCTTCGCCCCGAAGATGACCGGCCGCTGACGGCCCCTCGACCCGAACGACTCCACAGAAAGAGACCCAGGTGTCCAAGAGCATCGAAGTCAACGACCTCAACGTCTACTACGGCGACTTCCTCGCCGTCGAGGGCGTGTCCATCGACATCAAGCCCCGCACCGTCACGGCGTTCATCGGCCCGTCGGGATGCGGCAAGTCCACGTTCCTCCGCACGCTCAACCGCATGCACGAGGTCATCCCTGGCGCGCGCGTCGAGGGCGAGGTCCTCGTCGACGGCCAGAACCTCTACGGGCAGGGCGTAGACCCCGTGCTCGTGCGCCGGCAGGTCGGGATGGTCTTCCAGCGGCCGAACCCGTTCCCGACCATGTCCATCCGCGAGAACGTGCTCGCGGGCGTGAAGCTCAACAACAAGCGCATCTCGAAGGGCGACGCCGACGACCTCGTCGAGAAGTCGCTCACGGGCGCGAACCTCTGGAACGAGGTCAAGGACCGACTCGACAAGCCGGGCTCGGGCCTGTCGGGCGGCCAGCAGCAGCGTCTCTGCATCGCGCGCGCGATCGCCGTGTCGCCCGACATCATCCTCATGGACGAGCCGTGCTCGGCGCTCGACCCGATCTCGACCTTCGCGATCGAGGAGCTCATCGGCGAGCTGAAGAACGACTACACGGTCGTGATCGTCACGCACAACATGCAGCAGGCCTCGCGCGTGAGCGACCGGACCGCGTTCTTCAACATCGCCGGCACGGGCAAGCCCGGCAAGCTCATCGAGTACGACGACACGACGAAGATCTTCACGACGCCGTCGGTGCAGGCGACCGAGGACTACGTCTCCGGCCGCTTCGGCTGAGCAATCCGCGCGCCTCGGAGGCCGGTCCCGCTCGTCGGGATCGGCCTCCGCCGTCTCCGTACGGCGTTCGTCCCCGACGCGCCCGGGCTGCGGGGGCGGCTGGGCACCGGCCGGGAATGCCGTGCTCCCGGTGCCGGTTAGACTGTGATGGCCGGGCCGCAGTAACCCCGGGCTCCAATATTCGCCGCTGCGAGCGGCCTTCCGCCGTGAGGCGTTCTCTGCGGCTCGGCTTCACTCTTCCCGCGGCGGCCTCGCTCGTCAGTCGAGGGACTCCCGCCGCCAGAGCCGCGCCGCCGCGGTCAGGTCGACGGCGAACGCCGACAGCCGCAGCGCGCGCGTGGTCAGCTCGGATGCCCGCCCAGGCTCGGTCGGCTCGTAGTCGTCTGCGAGGTGCGTCGCCCCCGACGCCTGCACCCGGCAGAACGCCGCCGTGCGGTCGAGGGCGACGGCGTAGTCGCCCGTGAAGGCGCCGCGGAGGATGGTGTCGATGAGCGCCACGAGCTCGTCCGGCCCCGCCGGGCTGGGGGCGCCCGCGACCACGGTGTCGGCCGAGTGGAGCTCGTTCCTCCCCCGCTCGTACAGCAGCGCCGCCGTGCGCGGGTCGTCGTGGATGGCGAGCTGGACGAGGTAGAGACGCCAGAGCGAACCGGGGAGCGACCGGGCCGGAGACTGCGACCACAGCTCCGCGATGTCGTCGATGCCGTGGCTCGCGGTGAACGTGACGAGGCGCTCCACCACGCCCTCGTCGGACTCGTGGCGCACGCGGGCGAGCAGCGCCGTCGCGGTGGCGTGGGCGGCGCGCGAGATCTCCGCGGGATCGGCTCCCGCGAACAGCCGATCGAACGTCTCGGACGGCCGGCGCACCGGCTTGCTGAACTCCGCACTCATCCCCAGAAGGCTACGCGCCGCACCGCGTCGCGGGGCCGGGAGCGCCTCCAGGGGGCGCCGGTAGAATGGGAGGCGTTCAACGGCCGTGCCGGGCGAGATGCGCGAAGAACGCGTCGCCGAGCCGCTCGACGTCGTCGAACGTCAGGGTGAGGTGCTCGCCCAGCGTGTTCCCGAGGACCGACTCCGCGCGGTCGTAGCGGATGCCGCGGCGTTCCGCGAGCACCCCGTCCGCGAGCACGGACTCGACGACGAGTGCGAGCTCCCCCGACGGCCCGCGGAGGTCGCCGCGGTCGATGAACCAGCGGTCGAGAGCGAGCAGGATGCCCTCCGACGCCCGCCGCTCGCCGATCGTGTGCACGTCTCTCGCCGCCCGGAGCGTCTCGTCGAACCACTCGCGGCCGGCCCTCTCGGCGTCCGCTCCGACGCCGCGCCTGCCTCGCATGGCCCGAAGCTACCACCGCGGCCGACTAAAGTGGATGCGGGCCTATAGCTCAGTCGGTAGAGCATCGGACTTTTAATCCGCGGGTCGAGGGTTCGAGCCCCTCTGGGCCCACCATCACGAGACGTCCGCACCGGTCCTGGACCTGCCGGTGCGCAGTCCCCTACCCTGGGCGGGTGGAGATCGCCTACCTCGCCGGAATCGCGGTGCTCGTCGTCGTGACGGCGTCGGCGCGCGGCATCCGCCGTTCGGTGCGGACGCGGCGAGAGCTGCGCGACCGGCACGAGGCCATGGTGCGCACGGGCGCTCTCGACGTCCTCGCGGCGCCGTCCGACCCCCCGGGTCGTGGGTGACGCGAGGCCGGGCGCACCGGCCGGGAGCCCCTAGACGAGCTCCGCTCCGGCGTGCGCGAGCTCGGCGAGGGCGCGCTCGGACGACTCGGCCGCGACGCCGGCGACGAGCGACGTCAGCACGCGCACGTGCTGCCCGAGGGCGATGGCATCGAGCGCCGACGCGCGGACGCAGTAGTCGGTCGCGATGCCGACCACGTCGACCGACTCGATGCCGTTCTGCGCGAGCAGCTCGGCAACCGTGCCGCCGGCGTCGGTGGTCCCCTCGAAGAGCGAGTACGCAGGCTTCCCCTGCCCCTTCTTCACGTGATGCGTCACGGCAGACGTGTCGAGGCCCGGGTCGTACTCCGCACCGGCCGTTCCGGCCACGCAGTGCACGGGCCACGTGTCGACGAAGTCGGGCGCGTCGGCGGCGAAGTGGCCCCCGTTGTCGCCGTCCGCGTCGTGCCAGTCCCGTGACGCGATGACGAGCGCGTAGTCGGCGCCGTGATCGGCGAGATGCCGCGTGATCCCGGCGGCGACCGCGTCGCCGCCGTCGACGCCGAGCGCGCCGCCCTCCGTGAAGTCGTTCTGCACGTCGACGATGAGAAGCGCCCTGGTCATGCTCAGAGGGTACGCCGCCTCACGCGTCGACGCTCCCCACGAAGGGCGCGAGGGCATCGCGGATGGCCGTCAGCCGTTCGACGTCGAGCCCCGTCCGTGCCATGATCTGCTCCGGCACCGCGAGCGCCTGGCTGCGCAGCGCGGCGCCCTCCTCCGTGAGCCCGATCGCGAGGCGGCGTTCGTCGTCGGCCCGCCGCTCCCTGCGGACGTACCCCTGGGCCTCCAGGCGCTTCACGAGTGGCGAGGCCGTCGCGGGCTCGAGCGCAAGAGCCGATGCGAGGTCGCCGAGCGTGCGCGGCGACTCCTCCCACAGCGCGAGCATGACGAGGTACTGCGGGTGCGTCAGCCCGAGCGGCTCGAGCACCGGCCGGTAGATGGCGACGACGTTGCGCGCGGCGGTGACGATGGCGAAGCACAGCTGGTTGTCGAGCTTGAGCAGGTCATCACGTTCCGTCACCACTCCACCCTATCGTGGGCGAATCGTTAGTACACTAATCACTATGACCTCCCGCAGAAAGAAGCCCCTCCGCACGCGGATCCGCGAGGCAGGCGGGTTCTACCAGTGGTTCAACCGCTCGCTCATCCGTCTCGCGGGCCCTGCTCAGCTCGGCGAGGGCCGCGGCACGCCCTGTCACCGATGCGGTGCGGACAAAGCGGACCATGTGCTCGTGGACGGCGAGCTGCGCTGCCCCTGATCCGATCAGGCCGCCGCGAGGATGAGCTGGACGGCCGTCGACACGACGCCGAGGGCGCCGAACCCGAGCGCCGTCCACGCGAGCAGGCGCGGAAGCGGCGATCGTGCGTGCAGCCGCGCGCTGCCCGGATGGTCCACCCGCGTGAAGAGGTCGAGCTCGTCGGCGTCGCCGGCCGCCCGGCGCAGCTCCTCGGTGAGGGGCGCCTCTCCGACCACGTGGCCCGTCCCGAACCATCGCACGATGCCGTCATCGGGGAGCACGAACGCCCGCACGGGCGTCCACGTGCCGTCCGCGAGCCGCGCGACGACGGCGGCCGCCCCCAGCACGGCGAACGCGCCGAAGCCGATCCACGAGAACAGCTCGGTGATCGCGCCGATCACGCTGCTCGGGTCCATGACGCTCCAGGGGTACGGCAGAAGGCGCGCCACGCGGACGCGCCTTCTGCGACAGGCAGATCGATTCTAGAGGAGCGGGTCCCCCGGCGATGGCACGGCGGGGGCGCCGTCCCCGCGCGCGCGCCGCTCCGGGTCTAGAGTCGGAACCGACCACGGCAGTCCGATGAGGAGCGTGACGCATGCTGATCGTGTCGATGAGCACTTCGGTCGACGGGTACATCCACGACCGCACGGGAGACTTCCAGTGGGGCGCTCCCGACGCCGAGCTGTTCGCCTTCCATCTCGCGTTCGTCCAGGAGGCGGAGGGGGTCGTGCTCGGCAGACGCCTCTACGAGACGATGCGCGTGTGGGAGACCGAACCCGCCCTGCGCGGCACGGCGGATGAGGCCGCCTTCGCCGACGCGTGGACCGCCCTACCGAAGCTCGTCTTCAGCCGCACCCTGACCGAGGTGGATGGCCGCGCGCGACTCGCGACGGGAGAGATCGCGGAGGAGATCGCGGCATTCACGGCCGAGGTCGGCGGCGACGTCGAGATCGGCGGGGCGGAGATCGCCGGGCAGGCGATCGCCCTCGGCCTCGTGGACGAGTTCCGCGTCTTCCGATATCCCATCATCGTGGGAGGCGGAGCACCGCTCCTCCCCCACGTCGCCGATCCGATCACCCTCGACCTCGTCGAATCTCGGGTGTTCGGCGGGCGCGTCGTCTACGAGCGCTGGCGTCGCGCGGAGGCATGATCCGCGACTGCGCGGCCCCGCCCGTCAGGCGCGCGCCGCACGTCCGAACCGCGCCTGGTCGACGAGTTCGCGGAACTCCCCCACCCGCGGGACGTCGAGGAACCGGACGCCGACCATCGGAGCATCCTCGGTCGGCTCGTCGAGGGGGCCGTACTCCGCGGGCGGGACGACCGCGGCGTCGAAGAACACCACCGTGCCGCAGCCGAAGATCCTGTCGAGCAGTCCCTGCTGCACCTCGATCGACGTGATGCGCGACAGCGGGATCTCCCGGGACCGCTTCCAGATGACGCCCCAGCGGCGCTCGACCCGCAGCGTCGTGAGGGTGAAGACGGTGCACCACCACCTGCTCACCGGCACGACGAAGTAGACGATCTCGACGATCGCGATGATCGCGTGCACGACGGGCTGCCCCCAGTCGTCGAACCACGCGGCGCCCGTCGGGGCGGGCCAGAAGACCGCGACGAGCACATGCGCGGCGATGAGGACGAGCTGGAGCACGATCGTCCAGAACAGGCGCTTGGGATGCGTGCGCACGCGAGCCAGGAGCACCTCTCCCGTGTCATCGCTCATCGTCCGCTCCTCCCCTGTCGGCTGCCCCGGTCGGGGGTCAGCGTATCGGGCGAGGGGCGTGCACGTCGGCGCCCGCGCTACGAGAAGGTGAACTCGTCAACCAGGTCGGGGTCGGCGGCGAGGCGGCAGCCCGTCTCGAGCGCATCGAGGCGTCGCACCTGTGCGGGCGCGAGCTCGACCCCGAGCGAGGCCAGGTTGGCCTCGATGCGAGCGCGATTGCCCGAACGCGGGATGGCGGAGACGCCGTGGGCGCGGTGCCAGGCGAGGATCACCTGCGCGGGACTCACCCCCGCCTCCTCAGCGACCACGGCGACGACCGGGTCCTCGACCGGCCGCACCCGCCCGCCGGTCGGCCCGCCGAGCGGCGAGTACGCCTGCGTCGCGATGCCCCTCGCGCGATGCGCTGCGATGGCCGTCGCCTGGCCGACGTACGGGTGGCGCTCGATCTGGTTAAGCGCGGGGGCCGCTCCGGAGCCAGCCGCGAGGCGGTCGAGGTGCGCGGGCGTGAAGTTCGAGACGCCGGCAGACCCGACGACACCATCCTGTTGGAGCTCGACGAGCGCATCCCAGGCCCGTGCCGTTCGCTCGAACCGCTGCGGCGACGGCCAGTGCAGCAGGACGGTGTCGATACGATCCCGCCTGAGCAGCCGACGGCTCACGTCGACGGCACGGGCAACGTCGACGTAATCGACCATCCACACCTTCGTCGTCACCTGGACGCGGTCGCCCGCGGATCCCGACTGGCGGAGCGCGGTTCCGACCTCGCCCTCGTTGCCGTAGGCGGAGGCGGTGTCGATGAGCGGATAGCCGACGTCGATCGCGTGGCGGATCACCGACACGGCGTCCTCACCCGTGATCTGCCACACGCCGAATCCGAGCGGGGGCACGACGGCCTCGACTGGAGTCATGCGAGGGCGTGGAGGGAATGGAAGCGCCGCTGGTGGTACACCAGCGGAACACGGTCCTCCGCGAAGCCGATCCCGTGCACCTGGAGCACGACGATCTCATGATCGCCCGCGGGAGTGGTGCTCACCACCTCGCACTCGAGCCACATGGTGGCCTCCTCGATGAGGAGCGCGCCCAATGCGGTCTCGATCGTGTCGAGCCCGGCGAACCGGTCGCGGGAGCGCGAAGCGAGCTGCATGCACGCGTCGGACTGGGTGGATCCGAGGATGCTCACCCCGAGACGCGCGGCGCGGCGGAGAGTGGGCCACGTGGTCGAGCTCTTCTGCACGGAGAACATCACCATCGGCGGCGCATACGACACCCCCGCGGAGAACGAGGAGGCGACGATCGCGGTGCGGCTGCCGTCGACCACGGCGCAGATGGCGGCGATGCCGGACGGGAAGCGCCCCATCGCGGCGCGCACGCGCTCGGGTTCCGCGTCGATGCTCGCGAGGCGGTGGGCGTGATCCGGCTGGGCCGGCGAGACGATGGTCATGAGGGGATCTCCTGGAGGTGCGGTGCGGATCGGGATGGTGGTCAGGCCCGGGCGAGCCCGGTGGTCGACGCGACGGCCGCGCGCCAGCGGTCGAGCCACGCGTCGAGCGCGCCCTCATCCGCGTATGTCCGGTCGGAGAGGTACAGCCCCTGCACCGGCACGACGGCGCCGAGCTCGACGAGCAGCGGCTTGAGCAGCAGGTCGGGAGCCATGAAGTGGGCGGGGCCCGCGCCCAGCATGAGCGGGATCGCGGTGACCCCGGCCATCCCGGTGCCCGTCTCGAACTGGTCGAGGAAGAGCTTCAGGATCCCCGAGTACGTCGCCTTGAAGGTGGGCGATGCGACGATGACGAGGTCGCTCTCCGCGACCGTCGTCACGGCCGCGGCGACCGCCTCGTCGCCCCAGCCGAAAAGCCCGGCGCCGAGGCCGACGACGTCGACCTCCTGCCACTCGGCCGTGAACTCGCGCGCGAGGATCCGTCCGGCCTCCAGCGTGCGCGAGCCGGGCTTGGGGTTTCCGGCGACAACCGTGACGTTCATGGGGTCCTCTCGGTTCGTGACGTCCCCCAGGACACCAGACGCGGGTTGCCCCGGCATATCTGCGGATTTGCGCGTCCATTACGCCGCAGGCGTCGCGGGAGCGCAGGAAAGCGCCCCCGACGATGTCCTGGTCGGGGGCGCTTTCAGAGAGACCGGCGGCGTGTGCAGCTGCGATAACGCCGCGGACAGGCGGGCCGGCCTACGCGTAGTCGCGCAGGTTGTCCCGGAGATGCGCGTGCTTGAATCCGGTGCGGATGAGTCCTCGCCGACGGAGCGCCGGCGACAGCGCGTCGGTGATGGACGCGATGTAGTGCCGGCTCATGGGCTGGTTGTAGATGAGGAACCCGTCGCCGCCGACCTCCTCCATGACCTCGCCCATCCGCTCCGCGACCTGATCGGCCGTGCCCACGAGCGGGATCGAGGAGATCCGGCTGCTCTCGGACGCGGCCTCGCGGATCGTCTTGTCGCCCCACGCCCGCTTGGTGTTCGCGAGCGTCGACTGGTGGCCGTTCGTCGAGACGTCGGCAGGCAGCGGCTGATCGGGGTCGAAGACCGACATGTCGATCTCCTGCGTGGCCTCGAAGTGGGCCATGTTCACTTCGAAGTTGTAGTCCTTCGCGTCCGCCCACGCCTGCTCGATCGCCTTCGCCTCCGCCTCGGTCTCGCCGATGATCGGGAGCACGACGAAGAACACCTTGATGTCGTCGGGGTCGCGCCCGAAGCCCTCCGCACGACGGCGGATGTCGTCGCGGAACTCCTTCATGCCCTGGACGCCGTGGGGGATGTTCAGGATGAGATCGGTGTTCTTCGCCGCGAAATCGCGTCCCTTGGGCGATCCGCCGGCCTGGCAGTAGACGGGAGTGCCCTGCGGGCTGCGAGGGACGTTGAGCGGCCCCCGCGACTTGAAGAACCTGCCCTCGAAGTCCGCGCGCTTGACCTTCGTGTAGTCGGCGTAGTAGCCCGTCCTCGGGTCGGCGACGATCGCGTCCTCATCCCACGAGTTCCACAGCGCCTCGACGCACTGCTTGAACTCGTCCGCCATCTCGTAGCGCAGATCGTGCTCCGGCAGCTTGTCCATCCCGAAGTTCTGGGCCGCGCGGTCCTCGGAGCTCGTCACCATGTTCCAGCCGATGCGTCCGCGCGTGATGTGGTCGAGCGTCGCGAACTGGCGCGCCAGCTGGTAGGGGTTGTAGAACGTCGTGGAAGCCGTGCAGATGATCCCGATGTGCTCCGTCGCGTACGCGAGCATCGACGCCGTCACGACGGGGTCGAGCTTGGGCGCGTACCGCGCATGCTTGAGCGCCATCTCAGACGTGCCCTGGTACATGTCGGGCACCATGAGCGAGTCCTCGAGCATGAGGAAGTCGAATCCCGCGCGCTCGAGATTTCGCACCTGGTCGATGTAGAAGCGGCCGTCCATCCACGTCGTCGCGTCGTCGGTCACGTAGGGGGCCGTGGGCGCCGGGGCCCACTCGGGAGCCGTCAGGTTGCCGAACCAGCCGAGCTGAAACATGCGAGTACCTCTTTCATAGGGGGCGAGGCGCCGCGCGGGCGCCTCGCCGGAAGGATGGACGATCAGTCCGCGAGCGTGAGGTTGGAGTAGTCCATCCACTGGTCGGAGCGGATCGCGTAGCCCGTCACGTCGGCGCTCAGCAGGACCGGGGGCTGCGTCTGCCCGATGAACACGATGGGCGAGGACTCGATCCAGTACGCCTCGGCCGCGGCCCACGCCTGCCCCGCCTCGTCGGAGAACGAGTCCGCGTAGTCGTACCCCGCGAGCTTGAGTTCCTGGAAGGTCTCGTCGTTCCAGTCGGCGAGGTTGTTGGCTCCGTCGATCACCGTGTAGACGTTGAGCTCGTAGCCCGGCGCCATCGTGATCGCGTAGTCGCGCAGGAGGAACGCCTCCCCCGAGTGGTCGACACGCTGCGCGTTGAACTGCGACTGGTTCTGCTCGTCGATCGTCACCGCGAAGCCGGCGTCGGCCGCGGCGGACTGGATCTGGATGGCCGTGTTGGCGAGGTCGGCGTCGGACGCGCTGACGGTCAGCGTGACCTCGACCGGCGTCGAGATGCCCGCGCTCTCCAGCAGCTCGAGCGCGGCCTCGGGATCGTAGGAGTACTCGGGGATGCCCGCGTCGGAGTAGCCGGGGGCCTCCCGGTCGAGGAAGCCGGATCCGTTGCGCACGGCACGCCCGTGGAAGACGTTCTCGATGATCTGGTCGTACGGCACGGCATAGGCGAACGCCTGCCGGACCGTCGCGTCGTCGAAGGGCGCCTTGTTGGTGACGAGGGGCATCATGACGTAGGTGTTCGAGTTGGTCACCGTCGGGACGACGACGTCGGGGTTCTCGGCCGCCTCGGCGAGCGCCGCGGGGTCGACGTTCTCCGCGATGTCGGCGCTGCCGCTCTCGACGGCGGTCACCCGCGCACCGCTGTCGGGCACGATCCGCACGATGACGGTGTCGACGTCGGGCACGACCGGGAGCCCCGTGTCCTCGCGAGCGACGAGCGTGGCGCCGGTGGCCGGATCCCAGTCGGTGACCTCGTACGGCCCGAACCCGAAGTTCGGGTTCTGCGCGGAGAACTCGACGGCGTACGGGTCGTCGTCGGTGGCGTTCTCGGTGAGCCAGACCGAGTCGTACACCTCGCCGAGCACATCGGAGAGGAGCGCCTGGAACTCGGTGCCGTAGCCGGCGTCCGTCAGGGTGAACGACACGGTGCGCTCGTCAATCACCTCGATCATCTCGTCGGGGTCGTACCAGACCGGCCCTGCCGCGCCGTACGCCACCGAGGTCGGCGTCTCGAACTTCCGCTCCCAGGACCACCGCACGTCCTCGGCCGTGAGCGGATTGCCGTGCGCGCTCGTGACCTCGCGCAGCGTGAAGGTGTAGACGAGGCCGTCGTCGCTCACCTCGAGGGATTCGGCGAGGTAGGGCTCGAACGTCGCCATGTCCTGCGCCTGGACGCCGGCCTGGTCGGTGTCGACGTACGGCTTCTTGAGCAGCGTCGCCTGCGTGTTGACCGACTGCTCCATGCCGCTGAACGTGTAGTCGAGCGACCATCCCATGTTGTTGTCGGGCTGCACGATCGTCACGACCGTGCCGTCGGCGGACTCGTCGGCGGTCGTGGCGGCGCCGCACGCCGCGAGCGCGAGCACCCCGGCGGCTGCGGCGGCAGCGGTGGCGAGGCGCATGAGGCGCCTGCCACAGAGAGAGGCGGTGGGGAGGGAAGAAGGCATGGCTGTACTCCTCGGGTGGGGTGGAGTGATGCGGGATGCTCCGGGACGGAGCGAGGGGAAAGTCAGCGGGTGAGGCGCATGAGGCGCCGGTTGAGTGCGACGAAGAAGACGGTGACGAGCAGCATGGCGAGGGCGGGGAAGAGCACCGGCCACCACTTGCCGGTGAGCACTCCCGACACCTCGGTCGAGATCATCGATCCCCATTCGGGGGCCGGCGGCGCGAGCCCCACGCCCAGGAATCCGAGGCCCGCGACGAGGGCGATGGACGACGCGAACACGAGCGTGGTGTTCTCGAGCGCCGGCCAGGCGGCGTTCGGGAGGATGTACCGGAACGCCGTCGACGTCGCCGATTCCCCCGATACGCGCGCGTTCTCGACGAACACCTCGCCGCCGACCTGGAGCGCCTCAGCGCGGACGAGGCGCGCCTGATTCGGCGTGAGAGCGACCACCATGGCGAGCGTGAGAGTGACCATGCTGACGCCGAAGAAGGCGACGAGCACGAGACCGACGATGACCGCGGGAAGCGCCTGCAGCAGGTCGAGGATGCGGAAGGCCACCTGGCCGAGGACGCGCAGCGGGCGCGATCGGGAGCGCTCGAACAGCGCGGCGGCGAGCCCGATCACCATCCCGAGCACGGTGCTGACGACCGCCGTGGCCAGGCCGATGACGACGTCGATGCGGAACCCCGCGAGAGTGCGCGAGAACACGTCCATGCCAGCCGAATCGGTACCGAACGGATGGGCGGCGCCCGGCAGGAGGTAGGGCTCGGCGACGACGCGGATCGCCGAGTAGGGCGCGAGCGCCTCGCCGAAGAGGCACAGCGCGACGATGATCGCGATGCCGCCGAGGGAGAGGATGCCCGTGATGCGGGACGCAGGGGATGCGCGCTTCGCGCGTGCTCCTGTCGCCGGTGTCGTGGGGCCGGCCGGCGGCGCGGCCCTCTCGGACGTCCGGGGCGAATCGACGAGCGCGGTCATGAGATCTCCAGACTCCAGGCGGGTCACGATGCGATGGTCGAGACGCGACGGCGGGGGTCGATGATCCCCGTCACGATGTCGACGGCGAAGAAGACGAGCAGCGAGATGAAGGCGATGGCGAGCAGGATCCCCTGCAGCGCGACGTAGTCGGAGCGGTTCACGGCGTTGACCGCGTACTGCGCGCTCCCCTGGAGCGCGAACAGCTGCTCGATGACGACGGCACCGCCGAGCAGGAAGCCGAAGATCGTGCCGAACATCGCGAGCGCCGCGGGGAGCGCCCGCCGCCACACGGATCGCAGCACGGCACCCGTGCGCTGCCCGGTCGAGACCGCGAACTTGGTCGAGTTCGCCTCGGCCGCCTCCTGCAGCGCGGGGATGAGGACCTTGAGGAGCATCGGGCCGTAGGCGGCAGCGAGCGTGAGGGTGGGGAGCCACAGATGCGCCCAGATCGAGGCTTCGACATCCCACCGGCCGGCGAGTGCGGCATCGACGATCGCGAAGCCGGTGACCACGGGAGGGGGCGCGAGCGTGACGTCGTAGAGGCCGATCGGCGCCGGCGCCACGCCCAGGACGACGAAGAACACGAGGATCCCGAAGATGCCGAGGACGAAGTCGGGCACGGCGCCTGCGGTCCGCGCGACGAACGCGCAGACGCGCGCGACGGCGCCCCCCGGCCGGATCAGGACGGCCATCCCTGCGCCGAAGGCGAGGAGCAGGATCGCCGCCGCGGCGACGACGGCGTTCTGCACCGTCCCGGGGATCACCCGCAGGAGGTCCTCCGCGACGGGTGCGCCCGAGCTGAACGAGGTGCCGAGATCTCCCTGCACGAGCCGCGCGAGGTACGCGCCGAGCTGTTCGGGGAGGGAGCCGCTGAGTCCCATCGCCTCCTGCATGTCGAGGTACTGCTCCTCGGTGATGTTCTGCCCTCCGGCGGCGTTGACGACGGGATCGCCGGGGATGACGCGGACGAGGAAAAACACGAGGATGACGAAGACGAAGAGGTAGACGGGGATGAGCGCCAGCCGCTGGATCCACCACAGGTGCGTGCGGCGCAGGGAGATCGTCCAGGACATCAGGCCACCTCTTCGTATCGGTAGGCGCCGACGAGGGCGCGCGTGTAGTCGTCCTGCGGGTCGCCGAGCACGTCGGCCGTCGGCCCCCGCTCGACGACGCGCCCCGACTTCATGACGAGGACCCGCGAGGTCATGAACGCGGTGGTCGGCAGCCCGTGCGAGACGAACATGAGGGCGCACCCGGCCTGGTCGCAGTAGTCGCGGAGGAGGTTCAGCACCACGCCCTGCACGGAGACGTCGAGGGCGGAGACCGCTTCGTCGGCGAGGAGGAGGCGCGGTTGCGGCAGCACGGCGCGCACGATGGAGAAGCGCTGCCGCTGTCCGCCGGACAGTGCGGAGGGCCGGCGGTCGAGGAGCACGGGGTCGAGGCCCATCTGCCGGGTGAGCTCCTCGATGCGCGCCGTCGCGGCGCGGCGGTCGAGGCCGCCGAGCTTCGCGTTGACGCGCATCATCGTGGCGCGGATCGTCCAGCGCGGGTTGAACGCTCCCCCCGTGTCCTGGCCGATCCACTGCACGGCGCGGCGGAACGCGAGCCGCGCCTTCGGGTCGTGACCGTCGACGGGCGCTCCGTCATAGAGCACCTCGCCGGAATCGGGGCGGTCCAGCCCGAGCGCGAGGCGGACGAGGGTCGACTTCCCGGAGCCGGACTCCCCGATGATCCCGACGCGCTCGCTGCTGCCGACGGCGAAGCTCACGCCGACGAGCGCGGGATGGTCCTCTCCGGCGACCCGGAAGGTGCGGGTGACGTCGCGGAACTCAAGCACGGACGGCCTCCTGCTCGATCGTGGCCAGACGGGCGGTGTCCCAGTTCTCGAGCGTGGGGATCGCGTCGAGGAGCCCGCGTGCGTACGAGGAACCCGGCTCGCGGGCGGCGAGCTCCGCGGGTGTCAGCCGGTCGACGACCGCGCCGCCTCGCATGACGACGAGATGGTCGACGTAGTGCCGGCACAGGGCGATGTCGTGCGACACGATGAGCAGCGCCGCTCCCGTCTCGACGGTGAGCCGGCTGAGGACCTCCATGGTCTCGCGGGCGACCGACGCATCGAGGGCGCTCGTCGGCTCGTCGGCGATGATGAGGCGGGGCTCCGCGGCGAGCGCGAGCGCGATCATGACCCGTTGGCGCATGCCCCCGGAGAGCTTCTGCGGAGTGGATCCCCAGACCCGGTCGACATCGAGGAGGCCGACCGAGCGGAGGAGGCCGGCTGCCCGCTGACGAGCGCCCTCGCGCGAGAACCGTCGGACGCCGGTGAGGACGGCTCGGAACTGCCGGCCGACCGTCGCGACGGGGTCGAGAGACGACATGGCGTCCTGGAAGATGGTGACCACGCCCGGGACCCGGGGCGCGATGAGGGTCTTCTGGCGCGCGGCCCCGATGGGGATGCCTTCGAAGCTGCGCTCGTCCGCGATGATCGTCGCGGATCGCGGGAGGAACCCGGCGGCGGCCATGCAGACCGTCGTCTTACCGGATCCGGATTCGCCGATGAGCGCGACCCGCTGGCCCCGGGGGACGTCGAGCACGACGTCGCGCACGGCGAAGGCGCCGTCGTAGGCGACCGACAGATTGCGGAGGACGAGCCCGGGGGCCGGGACGGGTGCGCTCATGATCAGAAGGACCTCAGGTTGTCGCGGAGGGTCGTGTGGTCGTATCCGTCGCGGATGAGCCCGCGGCGGCGCAGCGCGGGGCTCAGGCCGTCGGCGTACTCGGCGATCGAGCGCCGGGTCACCTCGGGGTAGAGCAGGAAGCCGTCGCCGCCGACGGCGTCCATGAGCTCGCCCATCTTGACCGCGACCGTGTCGGGCGAGCCGATCAGGCCGAGATCGTCGATCTGGCGGATGGTGGTGACCACTTCGCGCAGCGTCTTGTCCTCGTTCCCGACGACGTACTGCCGCATCGAGCTCTGCTCGCCGTTGCCGACGATGTCGGGCATCTTCGCGTCGAGGTCGAAGGAACTGAAGTCGACCTCTCCCCCGCTGATGTACGACATCTGCCAGAGGATGTGCTCGATGGAGGCGTCGGACGCCGCGTAGGCGAGACGCTGCGCCTCGCGCTCCCGTGCATGCGCATCGGTCTCGCCGAGCATGGGCGTCACGAGGAACATGACCTTGAGGTCGTCGGGGTTGCGGCCGTGCGCCGCAGCACGGGCGCGCATGTCGTCGCGGAACGCCTTCATCTGCTCGACGCTCTTCCCCATCGCGAGCATTGTGTCGGCGTGCTGTGCGGCGAGCTCTCGACCGGGGATGGAGTTGCCGGCCTGCGCGACGACAGGGCGACGCTGCGGACCCGGGATCGTGTTGAGCGGCCCGCGCACGGAGAAGTGCTCGCCGCGGTGGTCGATCGTGTGCACCTTGGACGCATCGGCGTAGCGCGGCGTCGCCTGGTCGAGGACGAGGGCGTCGTCGTCCCAGGAGTTCCAGAGCTTGCCGACGACGTCGAGCCACTCGGCGGCGCGGGCATATCGCTCGTCGTGGGGAGGGAGCTTACCGTAGCCGAAGTTCTGCCCGACCCGGTGCGTGACGCTCGTGACGACGTTCATCCCGTAGCGGCCCTCGGTGAGGTGGTCCAGCGTGACGGCCTGCCGGGCGGCGAGATACGGCGGGTACTGCGTCGTCGATGCGGTGGCGATCACGCCGATGTGCTTCGAGTGCTGCGTCATGAGCGGGACGAGGGGCATCGGATCGTTCTTGGGCGCCATGAAGCCGCGGGCGAGGGTGAGATCCGCCGATCCGCCGTAGGTGTCCTCGATCATCGAGGTGTCCTCGATGAAGACGAAGTCGAACCCGCCGCGTTCGAGGGCGCTCGTCATGTCCCGGTACATGTCGGGCTTCATCCACTCGGTCATGCCCCGGCCCGTGAAGGGGCCATGCCAGGGCTGAATGCCGAAGCCGTTTCCGAGAAACCAACCGAGGTGGAACATCGTGACTCTTTCTGCGGTGCGGGAGGGTGTGGCATCCAGTGTCGACGGCAGAGGGCACGGTCGGTTTTCCGTGGATTTACGCGTCGTTTACGCGGTGACGCCCCCCGGATTTCCGCGGCGGCGGCGGCCATAACGCGGCGGATGCGGTCGAGCGGAGACCGCGGGCGAGCGCGCGGACAGTCGGCCTGCGCGCGTGTCAGGAGGCGGCGCGGTCGTGCGTGCGGTGCGAGGAGAGATCGGGCGTGTCCGCGCGGTCGGCGAGGAGGGACGACAGCCGCCCGTCGCGATCGCGGAGCGGGAACGACACGCGATCCGCCCGGTAGTGGGCGAAGCTGTACTCGTGGACGACGCCGTGCACGTCGCGGAGGCGCTGCTCGCGCATGAGCACGGGCGCGCCCGGCGCGATGTGGAGGATGCGGGCCGTGTGCTCGTCGGCTGCGGCCGCGTCGATGACGGTCTCGACCTCGCCGAGCGGCACTCCGAAGACGAACTCGAAGGCGAACTGGAGGCTCGGGCAGGTCGGCCAGGAGGCGGGCTGCCGGACGGACGTGCGGTAGTACGCGGTCCGCAGGCCGACCGGCTCGGCGCCGTCGGCGGTGACGTGCTCGAAGATCTGCTCGCACATGCCGATCTCGTCGTCGTCGGTGCCCATGGCTGTGCGGACAAAGGCGACCATCGGCACGCGGCGGTCGACGAGCTTGCGGTACATGAAGCCGGGCGGCGTGTGATTCGGGAGGATGTCGTCGACGGGGATGCGGTACTGGTGCCCGACGACGTGCGTGCCGATGTGACGCTGGCGGGCCACGAGTCCCTCGTCGGCCAACCGCGCGAGGGCGTCGCGGATGCTCGCGCGCGGCAGCCCGGTGAGGGTGACGAGATCGCCCTCGATGAGCGAGCCGTCGCTCTCGACCCAGCCGGAGCGGATCTGGGAGCGGATCAGCTCGTACGCCCGCCGGTTCTGGCCGTCGACGGCGCGGCGTGCGGCAGTGGTCGTGGTGAGACTCCGGGGTTCGGGCATGCTGTCTCCGCTCGCGCGTGGCATCCGTGTGATGTGCTGTCGCTCTCGTCCAGCATCACGCGCGGGTGTTTCGCCCGGATTTCACCCGGACGGTGCGTTGATTTCGACGCATGTCGCGCAAACGGCCACCGGGGAGACGACAGAGGCCCGGATCTCCTGGGGAAATCCGGGCCTCATCTGGAGCCACCTGTCGGAATCGAACCGACGACCTATTCATTACGAGTGAATCGCTCTGCCGACTGAGCTAAGGTGGCGTTCCCGTGCCGCCGGAGCGGCACAAGAGACAAGCATAGCCGTTCGCGACGCGTGCGGCGAACCGGCGGAGACGGCCGGGCGTTTCGCCCGGGCCCCCGCATCAGGAGCAGACGCGGTCGTCCTCCGGCACCGTGCCATCCAGGAAGAACGCCTCGACGGTCTCGTTGATGCAGTCGCTCACGCCGTTGTAGGCCGTGTGCCCCTCGCCCTCGTAGGTGAGCAGCACGCCCGACGTCAGCTGGTCGGCGAGCGAGACGGCCCACTCGTAGGGCGTGGCGGGGTCGCCCGTCGTGCCGATGACGAGGATGGGCGCTGCACCGTCCGCCGCGATCTCCCCGCGCGTGCCCGTGGGTTCGAACGGCCAGTACGCGCAGACCGACGCTCCCGACCAGTACGGCGCGATGGTCGGCGCCTCCTCGGCGATGCGCTGCTCGACCGCGGCCGACGCCTCCTCCGACTCGGCGGGGTAGTCCATGCAGTTGTAGGCGTTGAAGGCCTCGGTCGAGTTGTCGGCGTAGCCGCCGCCCGCGTCGCGGCCGTTGTAGAAGTCGGCGAGGAAGAGCGCCGTCGCCGGATCGCCCTCGAGGGCCTCGGCGAGCGCCTGAGTGAGGTACATCCAGTTGGCCTCGTTGTAGAGCGCCGCGATGATGCCCGTCATGACCGTGTCGGCGCCGACGACCCGGCCGTCCGCCGCCGCGAGCGGGTTGGCGTCGACCGCGGCGAGGAGCGCGGAGAGGTCGCCCATGGCGTCGTCGACCGTGCCCGTGAAGGGGCAGTCGGCGCCCGTCGTGCCGTCGACGCACGCCTGCATATAGGTGCGCAGGGCCGTTTCGAAGCCGATCGCCTGCGTGAGGCCGACGTCCTCCCCCGACGCCGACGGGTCGATGGCGCCGTCGAGCACGAGGCGGCCCGTGCGCTCGGGGAAGTTCTTCGCGTACGTGGCGCCGAGGAAGGTGCCGTAGGAGTAGCCGATGTAGTCGAGCTCGGTCTCGCCGAGCACCGCGCGGATGAGGTCGAGGTCGCGCGAGGACTGCTCCGTGGTGACGAACTCGAGGATGCCGTCGCTGTTCGCGTCGCACGCGTTCGCGAAGCCCTCCGCGCGCGCCTCGAGGTCGGCCTGCCACTCGTCGGAGCCGCGCGCGCCCGCCGGCACGTCGTAGAGATAGGCGTCCATCTCGTCGGCGTCGAAGCAGCGCACGGCCGTCGAGTCGCCCACGCCGCGCGGGTCCCATCCGACGATGTCGAAGTCCTCCTGCAGCGGGGTGCCGGCCGCGTACCCCTGCAGCACGGGGTCGATCCCGCTCGCCCCCGGCCCGCCGGGGTTCGTCACGATCGACCCCTGCGACGTCCCCGAGAGCGCGGGCTGGCGGATGATCGCGAGGTCGATCTCCCCCGCGTCGGGGTCGTCCCAGTCGAGGGGCGCCGTGACGGTGGAGCACTCGAACCCGCTTCCGCACGCCTCCCACTCCAGCCGCTGGTCGTAGATCGGCAGCAGCTCGTCGGGAACGCCGTCGAGGACGGGCTCGGTGCCCGTCGTCGTCGTGCCGTCGGGGATGAGCGCGCTCACGCAGCCGGACAGCGCGGTCGCCGCGACGGCGACGCCGGCGACCGCCACGGCGAGACGTCGGACGAGGGATGTGCGGGCGATCATGGCTTCCTTCCGCTGACGATGGTGACGAGCAGGCTCTCGAGCGCGAGCGTGGGCTGGACGTTCTGCTCGAGGGCGTCGCGGGTCTCGGCGATGTGGTCGAGGACACGCAGCGTGCGCTGCGGTCTCCAGGCCGCGGCCAGCGCGCGGAGGTCGTCGACCAGCTCGACGTTGATGAGCCCGCCGTCACGGCCGAGCTGGAGGAGGACGAGGTCGCGGTACAGCGACTGCAGGTCGGTGAGCACGCGGTCGATGCCGTCGCGGAGGCTGCGCGTCGCGCGCTTGCGCTGCTCGTCCTCGAGCGCCGAGAGCTGCGACCGCACGGCCGGCGGGATCTTCGCGCCGTCGGCGAAGCCGATCGTGCGCAGGAGGGCGCTGCGCTCCGCCTCGTCGCGTTCGGCCGTCAGCGCCTTCGCGTCGTCGGTCGCGGCCTGCACGATCTCGCCCGCGACCTCGACGACGTCGCCGATGCCGCGCACCCGCAGGACGGCGCGCAGCGTCTCGTCTCGGCGGCGGCGAGCGGCCTCGTCGGTCGCGAGCCGCTGGGCCATCCCGATGTGGCGCTGCGCATGGCGCGCCGACTGCTCCGCGACGTCGGCCGAGACGCCCGTGCGGGCCTGGATGAGCCGTGCGACGTCGTCGACCTCGGGTTCGCGCAGGCGCAGCAGCCGCACGCGCGAGCGGATGGTCGGGAGGAGATCGGCGTCGCTCGGCGCGCACAGCACCCAGATCGTCTCGGGAGGCGGCTCCTCGAGCGCCTTCAGCAGCACGTTCGACGTGCGCTCGGTCATCCGGTCGGCGTCCTCCACGACGATGACGCGATAGCGCCCCGTAGACGGCGAGAAGTACGACCGCTCGACGAGCGCCCGCGCCTGCGCGATCGTGATGATGACGCCCTCCGTGCGCAGCGCGGTGAGGTCGGGATGGGAGCCCGCGAGCACCTGGCGCATGGTGTGGACGTCGTCCGGGCCCTGCGCGATGAGGGCCGCGGCGAACGCGTAGGCGAGCGTCGACCGGCCGGAGCCGGGGGGACCCGTGACGAGCCATGCATGCGCGAGGCTGCCGCCGTCGGCCGCCTGCCGGAGGATCGACACCGCCTCGTCCTGCCCCCAGACGTCGCCCCACGGGAGCGCGGGTGCGGCGACGGAGGTCATACTGCCAGCCTAACGACCGCCGCCGACGTCTCCGCCCGGCGCGTCGAGAGCGGGGGCGTCGAGAGCGGTGGCGTGGAGAGCGGCGGCGACGCGCGCGCGGACGGCGCCCGCCAGCTCGGCCACGGGTCGCGAGGCGTCGAGCACGAGGAAGCGGGCGGGCTCGTCCGCGGCGAGCGCGAGGAAGGCGTCGCGCACGCGAGTGTGGAACTCCTCCTTCTCCGCCTCGAGGCGGTCGAAGGGCTTGTCGTCGGCGTCGAGGCGCCGTCGTGCGGCGGCGGGGTCGAGGTCGAGCAGCACCGTCACGTCGGGAAGGGCGCCCTCCGCCGCCCACAGCGACAGCGCGCGCACCTCGCCCGCGTCGAGGACGCGCCCCGCGCCCTGGTACGCGACGGACGAGTCGAGGTAACGGTCCTGGATCACGACCTCGCCGCGCCCGATCGCGGGGCGCACGACGGTCGCGACGTGATGCGCGCGGTCGGCCGCGTAGAGCAGCGCCTCCGCTCGGGGCGCGATGTCGCCCCGGTGGTGGAGGACGATGTCGCGGACGAGCCGCCCGACGTCGCTGCCCCCGGGCTCGCGCGTGCGCACGACCGTCCGCCCCTCGGCCTCGAGCGCCTCTTGGAGGAGGCGCGCCTGCGTCGTCTTGCCGACGCCGTCTCCGCCCTCGAACGTGACCCAGAGGCCGCGGGCGGCGCTCACTGGCCTTCCGCGGCCTTCTTCGCCCGGTTCGCCGCGCGCGTCGCCGCGGCCTTCTTGGCCGCCTCCGAGCGAGACGACGACACGGTCTTCGCCGCCGTCGCCGCGGAGGTCTTCGCGGACGCGGACTTCGTCGACGCGCTCTTCGATGCCGAGCTCTTCGACGCCGAGCTCTTCGACGCCGCGCTCTTCGATGCGGTGGCACGGCCGCGCTTCGGGGCGGGGCCCTTGGCGCGCTTGTCGGCGAGCAGCTGCTTCGCCCGCTCGAAGTCGACGTCGTCGACCGACTCGCCGCGCGGGATGGTCGCGTTCGTCTCACCGTCGGTCACGTACGGCCCGAACCGGCCGTCGCGCACGCGGATGGGCTTGCCGCTGACGGGGTCGGCGTCGAACTCCTTGAGGGCGCTCGATGCGCGGCGCGCGCCGTACTTCGGCTGCGCGTACAGCTCGAGCGCCTTCTCGAGCGTGACGTCGAAGATCTGGCTCTCGGTCTCGAGCGACCGTGAGTCGGCGCCCTTCTTGAGGTACGGCCCGAACCGGCCGTTCTGCGCGGTGATCTCGTCGCCCGACTCGGGGTCGACGCCGACGACGCGCGGCAGCGACAGCAGCTGCAGCGCCGTGGCGAGGTCGACCGTCTCGGGCGACATGCTCTTGAACAGCGAGGCGGTGCGCGGCTTCGGGGCGGCGTCCTTCTTCGCGCCGCGCTTCTTCGGCGCCTCGACGACCTCGCCCGTCGCGGCGTCGGCGGCGTCGGCGGCGTCCGCGGATGGCGGGTCCTGCTCCTGCACGTAGGGGCCGAACCGGCCGTCCTTGACGACGATGACCTTGCCGTTCTCGGGGTTCTCGCCGAGCACGCGGTCGCCCGCGACGGGCGCCTCGATGAGCTCGACGGCCTTCTCGGCCGTCAGCTCGTCGGGCGCGAGCTCCTCCGGGACGTTGACGATGCGCGGTTTGGCGTCGGGGTTCTCGGGATCGGCGACCTCGAGGTAGGGGCCGTACTTGCCCACGCGGAGGGTCGCGGTGTCGGTGATCGGGATCGAGTTGATCGCGCGCGCGTCGATCTCGCCGAGGTTGTCGACGATGTTGCGGAGCCCGGGATGCCCCTCGCCGCCGAAGTAGAACGACTTCAACCAGTCGACGCGCTTCTGCTCGCCGCGGGCGATGGCATCGAGGTCGTCCTCGAGCTCGGCGGTGAAGTCGTAGTCGACGAGCTCGGTGAAGTGGTCCTCGAGCAGGCGGATGACGCTGAACGCGATCCAGGTCGGCACGAGCGCCTGACCGCGCTTCACGACGTAGCCGCGGTCGAGGATGACGCCGATGATGCTCGCGAACGTCGAGGGGCGGCCGATGCCGCGCTCTTCGAGGGCCTTCACGAGGCTCGCCTCCGTGTACCGGGGCGGCGGCGACGTCTCGTGGCCCTTGGCGATCGCGTCGGCAAGCGAGAGCTGGTCGCCCTCGGCCACCTGCGGGAGCGACTGGTCCTTCGCGGCGTCGGCGTCGCCGCGCTTCTCGTCGCGGCCCTCCTCGTAGGCCTCGAGGAAGCCCTTGAAGGTGTACACGGTGCCCGAGGCGGTGAACTCGACCGCACGCCCCTCGGCGTCGGCCTCGATCGTGACGGTGGTCGTCTCGAACTTGGCGTCGGCCATCTGGCTCGCGACCGTGCGCTTCCAGATGAGGTCGTACATCCGCTGCTCGTCGCGGCCGAGCTGGCCGGCGACCTCCTTCGGCGTGCGGAAGCGGTCGCCGGAGGGGCGGATGGCCTCGTGGGCCTCCTGCGCGTTCTTGCTCTTGGACGCGTAGGAGCGGGGCTTGAGGGGCACGGCGTCGGGACCGTAGAGCGAGACCGCCTGCTCGCGCGCGGCGCTGATGGCCTGCGACGACAGGTTCGTCGAGTCGGTGCGCATATAGGTGATGTATCCGCGCTCGTAGAGGCTCTGCGCGACCGACATCGTCACCTTGGCCGACATGCCGAGCTTGCGGCCCGCCTCCTGCTGCAGCGTCGACGTCGTGAACGGCGCGTAGGGCCGGCGCGTGCCGGGCTTCGCCTCGACCTTGGCGACGCGCCCCGCGCCCGCCCGCTCGATGGCGGCGGAGAGCTCGCGGGCGGCCGCCTCGTCGAGGACGACGACGGCGCGCTTGAGCGCTCCCTTGTCGTCGAAGTCGCGCCCGACGGCGAGCGGCGCGCCGTCGACGCGGACGAGACGCACGGAGAAGCCCTCCGTGCCGCGCGCGGCGGTCGCCTCGATGCCCCAGTACGCGGCCGAGACGAACGCCATCCGCTCGCGCTCGCGCTCGACGACCATGCGCGTCGCAGCCGACTGCACGCGGCCCGCGCTCAGCGCGCTGCCCGACGAGCCGGAGCCGATCTTGCGCCACAGCACCGGGGAGACGTCCCAGCCGTAGAGGCGGTCGAGGATGCGGCGGGTCTCCTGCGCGTCGACGAGGGCGAGGTCGAGCTCGCGGGTCTTGTCGACGGCGGCGCGGATGGCGTCGGGCGTGATCTCGTGGAAGACCATGCGCTTGACGGGGACCTTCGGCTTCAGCGTCTCGAGGAGGTGCCACGCGATGGCCTCGCCCTCGCGGTCCTCATCGGTGGCGAGCAGGAGCTGGTCGGCATCCTTGAGCGCCCGCTTCAGCTCCGTGACGGTCTTCGTCTTCCGGTCGCTCACGACGTAGTACGGCTCGAAGCCGTGCTCGATGTCGATGGAGTACTTGCCGTACGCGGCGCGGTCCTTCTCGGGGATGTCGCGCTTGTCGGCGAGATCGCGGATGTGCCCGACCGAGCTCAGCACCTCGTAGCCGTCGCCGAGATACCCCTGGATCGAGCGCATCTTCGTCGGCGACTCGACGATGACGAGCGTCTTGCCTGCTGCCGTCTTGCCTCTTGCCAAGGGGCGTCCTTTCCTCGAAGCACACCATACACAGGGCGCACCGTCCGTCGGCTCGGAGCCCGGATCATCCGCGCGCATGCCGGATCGGCCGCCCTGCGGCGTCCGGAGCGCGGCCGCTTCGGGTGCGGCGGCGCGGTGCGCCCCTCCACGGTACCCGACGGCCGGAGCACGACGGCCACCGCGGGAGCCGGCCGGCCGCCGTCGCACATCCGCGTCTGCGCCGTCGTCCACCCCGCGTCATCCTGCGTCCGCCGGAGGCGGCCCCGCGCGCGCCGTCGCCGAGACGGGGAGGGCACCGAAGGCGGCCGAGACCGACACCGTCGCGACGAGGCCGTCGAGGGCGCATGACGACACCGACGCGCCTCCGGCCGCCGCGACGTCGGCGGCGAGGGCGCACGGATCTCCCGTCACGGCGCCGCTCACGCCGTCCGCCGCGGCGAGCGCCGCGGCATCCGCGATGCTCGCGACCCGCTGGCTCTCCGCGGCCGCTCCACCGGCGAGCACGAGGCCGGCGACGAGCGCTCCGGCCGCCGCGACGACGCCCGCGGCGAGCGCGGTCCCCGCCATCAGAGGCCGCCCGCGAGGGCGCAGCTGGTGGCGGCGAGGGGCACCGCCAGCGATCCGATGCGCGCGTCGGCGCGGGCGGTCGCGCACACGAGGTCGCCCTGGTGCGCGATGGAGAGCGCTCCGCCCGCCGTCGCCACCACGCCAGCCGCGCGCCCCTCGTCCTCGCCGCGCGCGATGAGGCGCGCGGCGTCGGCTGCGGCATCCTGCAGGCGCACCTGCAGCGACGCAGCACCGAGTCCGGCGATGCCGAGGGCCGTGACGAGCACGACTGCCGGGAGCGCGACGGCGAGCTCGGCGGTCACCGACCCGCGTTCGTCGGCGGCGCGGCCGCCCGCCCGCCGTCGCACCCTCATCACGGAACCGTCAGGGCCTTGCGGACGAGGTCGGTGAGGATCTGCTGCACCTCGCCCGACCGCATGATCGCGACGAGCAGGCCCGCGAACGCGACGGCCGCCATCGTGACGATCGCATACTCGGCGGTCGACGCTCCGGACTCGTCGTGCAGCAGCTCGTCGAGCGGCGGAGGGACGGGGATGGATGGGGACATGGCACTCCTTCTCTCTGTGTGGTGTCGTCCTGGGGTCGTGATCACCCGCCGAGGGCGGGCAGGGGCGTCGCGACGAGGACGCCGAGCATCATGGGTGCGACGCCGAGGCAGAGGAACGCCGGCAGGGTGCAGACGCCGAGCGGCAGCAGGAGGCGGGACGCGAGCCGGGCCGCCCGTGTGCGCCCCGAGGTGCGCGCGTCGTGGCGGTCGTGCGCCGCCGACGCACGCAGCAGCTCGACGGCGGGCACGCCTGCCGCCCGCGACAGCGCGAGCACTCCGTCGACCTCGTCGGCACCGCGCGGACCGCCCGGGGCGGTGTCGACGAGGTCGTGGGCGCGTTCGATCGACACGCCGCCCGCGAGGGCGATGGCGAGCAGCTCGGCCGCCATGCCCGGTGTGCCGGGCGGGGGCTGCGCGGAGCGCACGAGCCGGCCCGTCCACAGCCGCGCGCCGGCGAGGAGGACGAGCCCCGCGACGAGGCACCCGATGCCGGCGGGGTGGGTGAAGAGGATCACGAGGGTGTCGAAGCCGAGCGCCCCGCCGATGACGAGGCCGAAGAGCGGCAGCCACCCCATCAGCCGCGCCGTGCCCGCGGGCTCCGCGAGCGCGACCTGCACGTCGTCGGCGCTCTCCTGCGCGTCGCGCAGGGCAGACGCCATGCCCCGCAGGCTGTCGGCGAGCGGAGCGCCCACCGCGATCGACACCTCCCAGGCCGCGGCGACGTCGAGCCATGCCGCGGAGAGGCGTGCCGACGCGGGAGTGCAGGCCGCCGATGCGGCGGACTGCGCCTCGATCGCCTCGACGAGCGGCATCCCGCCGGCGACGCGCTCGACGATCGTGCCCGCCGCCGCGTCGCCCGCTTCGGCGAGATGCCGCCAGGCAGCCGCCGGCGCGGCGCCCGCCTGCAGCAGCACGGCCAGCCGGAGGACCGTCTCCGCGACGGCAGCGGGGCCGCCGTCCGTCCGGCGGCGCCTCATTCCCACGGGCGCACCTCCTCGATCGCGAGGCGGCCGCCGCCATCCGCGAACCGCCCCACGCGCGCGAGCGTGCGCCGCCCCGCCGAGTCGCGCTCGACGTGCAGCACGAAGCCGATCGCGCTCGTCACCTGGCGCGCGACGGCGTGGTCGTCCATCCCCGCGAGCGCGCCGAGCGCTTCGAGCCGGGCCGGCACGTCGTCGAGCCCGGACGCGTGCAGCGTTCCGGCCCCGCCGTCGTGGCCCGTGTTGAGCGCCGTCAGCAGCTCGCGCACCTCCTCGCCGCGGCACTCCCCCACGACGATGCGGTCGGGGCGCATCCGCAGCGACTCGCGCACGAGGCGCGCGAGGCCGATCGCGCCGGCGCCCTCGAGGTTCGGCTGGCGCGCCTCCAGCGCGACGTGATGGGGATGGGCGATGCGCAGCTCGGCGACGTCTTCGATCGTGACGATGCGCTCGTTCGGCGGCGTGTGCGCGAGGAGGGCGGCCAGCAGCGTCGTCTTGCCCGTTCCGGCGGCGCCCGTGACGAGCACGTTCTCGCGGTCGCGCACGATGCGCTCGAGCCATCCGCGGACGGGAGCGGCGAACGCGCCGCCGCGGTGGAGATCGTCGAGGCCCGCCCGCGCGAGGCGCGGGACCCGGACCGACAGCGCCGTGCCCGTCGAGCTGACCGGCGGCAGCACGGCGTGGATGCGCACGCCGCCGGAGAGCCGCACGTCGACGCACGGCGTCGCATCGTCGATGTGCCGGCCGCCGCGGGCGATGAGCGCCGTGGCGAGATCGCGCACCTCGCGTTCGGAGGCGCGCCAGGTGGCGTCGTGCCGCGGGCCGTCTCCCCGGTCGACGAAGAGCCCCGCGGTGCCGTTGACGAAGAGGTCGGTGACGGCGGCGTCGGCGAGGTACGGCGCGAGCGGCCCCAGGTCCGCCCGCGCCGCCTGGTCGCCCTCGCGCGGGGCCCGCGCCTCATCCCCGGCCGCACGGCGGGGGATTCCGCGCGGCTGGACGATGAAGGGAGCGGCCATGCTCCGACGCTACGGACGCGCGCCGTCCCCGCGAGGGGCCGGCGGCCATCCGTGGAGAGACGCGCGGGACGGACGGGCCTGTGGACGGGGCGACCCCCTCCTTTCGGAGGTAGCCGCCCCCGCGACGGCGGGCGTAGCGTCGTCGTGACGGCGATGCCGCCGCAGGACCGCACGCGAAGGAGCGCCCCGAATGTCCAGCCAGATCGACAACCTGCTCACCGAGAACCGGCGGTTCGCGCCGTCGGCCGACTTCGCGGCCGCTGCCGTCGCCGGCCCCGACCTGTACGAGCGCGCCGAGGAGGATCGCGAGGGCTTCTGGGCCGCGCAGTCGCGGGAGCTGCTGCGCTGGCAGAAGCCCTTCACGCAGGTGCTCGACTGGTCGACGCCGCCGTTCGCGAAGTGGTTCGCCGACGGCGAGCTCAACGTCGCCTACAACTGCCTCGACCGGCACGTCGAGGCCGGCAACGGCGACCGCGTCGCCCTGCTGTGGGAGGGCGAGCCCGGCGACGAGCGGCGCGTCACGTACGCCGAGCTGACCGAGGAGGTGAAGCGCCTCGCGAACGTGCTCACGGAGCTCGGCATCGGCGAGGGCGACCGCGTCGCGCTGTACCTGCCGATGATCCCGGAGGCGATCGCGTCGATGCTCGCGGTCGCGCGCATCGGGGCCATCCACTCGGTCGTGTTCGGCGGGTTCAGCGCCGACAGCCTGCGCTCCCGCATCGACGACGCGGGCGCCAAGCTCGTCATCACGGCCGACGGCGGATGGCGCAAGGGCAAGGTCTCGCCCCTCAAGCCCGCGGTCGACCAGGCGCTCTCCGACCGGGGCGACGGCGTGCAGGCGACCGTCGAGCACGTGCTCGTCGTGCGCCGCGGCGAGAACGACGTCGCGTGGACGGAGGGCCGCGACCTGTGGTGGCACGACGTCGTCCCTGCCGCGTCGCCCGAGCACGAGGCGCGCGCCTTCCCCGCCGAGAACCCGCTGTTCATCCTCTACACGTCGGGGACGACGGGGAAGCCGAAGGGCATCCTCCACACCTCCGGCGGATACCTCACGCAGGCGGCGTACACGCATCGCAACGTCTTCGACCTCAAGCCCGAGACCGACGTCTACTGGTGCACGGCCGACATCGGATGGATCACGGGGCACTCGTACGTCGCCTACGGCCCGCTCGCCAACGGCGCGACGCAGGTGCTCTACGAGGGGACGCCGGAGCACCCCGAGCCGGGCCGCTGGTGGGACATCATCGAGAAGTACGGCGTGACGATCTTCTACACGGCGCCCACGGCCATCCGCGGGTTCATGAAGCAGGGGCGGGTCATCCCGCAGGCGCGCGACCTGTCGAGCCTGCGCGTGCTCGGGTCGGTCGGCGAGCCGATCAATCCCGAGGCGTGGGTCTGGTACCGCGACGTCATCGGCGCGGGCACGACGCCCATCGTCGACACGTGGTGGCAGACCGAGACGGGCGCCATCATGATCTCGGCGCTCCCGGGCGTGACGGAGACGAAGCCCGGGTCGGCGCAGGTGGCGCTCCCGGGGATCTCCATCGACGTCGTCGACGAGCAGGGCTCGCACGTCGGGGCGGGCGGCGGCGGGCTGCTCGTCATCACGGAGCCGTGGCCGAGCATGCTCCGCGGCATCTGGGGCGACCCGGAGCGCTACAAGGAGACCTACTGGGACAAGTTCGGCGCGCAGGGCTGGTACTTCGCGGGGGATGGCGCGCGCCTCGACGAGGACGGCGACATCTGGCTGCTCGGCCGCGTCGACGACGTCATGAACGTGTCGGGCCACCGCCTGTCGACGGCCGAGATCGAGTCGTCGCTCGTCGCGCACGAGGCGACGGCCGAGGCCGCGGTCGTGGGGGCGTCGGACGAGACGACGGGGCAGGCGGTCGTCGCGTTCGTCATCCTCAAGGAGAGCTACCTGAAGCAGCACGGCCCGGATGGCCTCGCCCAGCAGCTGCGCGGATGGGTCGGCGAGCAGATCGGGCCGATCGCCCGGCCCCGCGACGTCTACATCGTCGGCGAGCTGCCGAAGACCCGCTCCGGGAAGATCATGCGGCGCCTGCTGCGCGACGTGGCCGAGGGCCGCGAGGTCGGCGACACGACGACCCTCGCCGACACCGCCGTGATGAGCGTCATCTCGGCGCAGGTGCGGTAGCCGGGCGCGCCGGCGGCACCGGGCGTCGCGCCCGGTGCCGCTCGGCAGTCAGCCGACCGCGTCAGGCGAAGAGGAAGGCGACCTCGACCTCGACGGGCGAGTCGAGCGGCAGCACGGGCACGCCCACGGCCGACCGCGAGTGGCGGCCGGCCTCGCCGAAGATCTCGCCGAGCACCTCGCTCGCGCCGTTGATGACGCCGGGCTGACCCGTGAAGGCCGGGTCGGACGCGACGAAGCCGGTGAGCTTCAGGACGCCCGTGATGCGGTCGACGCCGCCGACGGCATCCGCCGCCGCCGCGAGCGCGTTCAGGGCCGACGTGCGTGCGAGGTCCTTTGCGACGTCGGCGGGCACGAACGCGTCGCCATCGCCGACCTTGCCCGTGCGGGGCAGCGCGCCCGCGATCATGGGCAGCTGCCCCGACGTCTGCACGACGTCGCCATGCACCTTGGCGGGGATGTACGCCGCGACGGGCGGCACGACGGCGGGCAGCTCGATGCCGAGCTCGGCGAGACGGGCGGAGACGGTCACTGCGCGCCTCCCTCGAACTGCTTCGCCGCCTCGGCGGCGGCGCCGAGGCCCGCGTTCGCCGCGGCCCCGTCGCTCACGGGCCGCTTGAGGTAGGCGACGAGGCCGCCCTCCGGCCCCTGCACGACCTGCACGAGCTCCCACCCCTGCTTGCCCCAGTTGTTGAGGATGGCCGCGGTGTTGTGGATGAGCAGCGGCGTGGTGAGGTACTCCCACGTGTTCATGGAACTCCTGTCGTCGTGGCCGGGACGGCACTGGGAATGCGGCGAGAGCGCGCCGCGATCGCCGGGACGTTCAGGGAACTCCCTTACGATCAAGCCTATGCCCGGAGGAAAAAGGACTGCGAGCGGTGTCGTCGGTGGGGTCTTGGGACTCGTCGGACTGAGCGCCGTCGCCGGTGTGCTGGTGACCGCCACCGTGACCCCCGCTATCGCCATCGCGGGGAACTCGGCGTCGACCGCGATCGAGCTGTTCGACAGCCTGCCGTCGTACCTCGAGGTCGACACCCCCATGCAGCCGACGACGATCTACGCGACCGACTACGACGGCAGCGACTTCGTCCTCACCTCGTTCTACGACCAGAACCGCATCCCGGTCACGTACGACGAGGTCTCGCAGACCATGTACGACGCCCTCCTCTCCAGCGAGGACCCGCGCTACTACGAGCACGGCGGCATCGACCTCATCGGCACGACCCGAGCCCTGCTGAACAACTTCCAGGGCGGCGATACTCAGGGCGGGTCATCCATCAGCCAGCAGTACGTCAAGAACGTGCTCATCCAGCGCTGCGAGCAGCAGGCCGAGTCGGGTTCGGAAGAGCAGCAGGCCTGCTACTACGAGGCCATCGAGGCCGAGGGCGCAGAGGGATACGAGCGCAAGCTGCAGGAGATGCGCTACGCGATCTCGATCGAGCAGGAGTACTCGAAGGACGAGATCCTCATCGGGTACCTCAACATCGCCAACTTCGGCGGTCAGACCTACGGCATCGAGGCCGCGGCCGAGTACTACTTCAACACACGCGCGTCGGATCTGACGCTCAGCCAGGCCGCGACGCTCGCCGGAATGGTGCAGAACCCGAACCGGTACCGCATCGATCTTCCGGAGGGCTCGTACACCGACAGCGAGGGTACTCCGCGCAACAGCGCCGACGACGGCTATGCGGCGACGAAGGACCGTCGCGACTACGTGCTCGGACGGATGCTTGACGACGGCAAGATCACCCAGGAGCAGTACGACGCTGCACTCGCCGAGGCGATCGAACCGAGCATCAACCCGCGCGAAACCGGATGCGGCGCTGCAGGCGGCTCGGCGTACTTCTGCAAGTACGTCCAGCAGACCATCCTCAACGACACCACCGGAACGTTCGGCGACACGTGGGACGAGCGGTGGGAGCTCCTGCGCCGCGGTGGCCTCAGCATCTACACGACGCTCGACTTCAACGTGCAGATGCCCGCAGAGACGGCCATGAAGACGTATGCCGCGTCGACGATCGAGGGCATCGCGTTCGGCTCGACGGCCGTCACGGTCGAGGCGAGCACGGGACGCATCCTCGCGATGGCCCAGAACACGACGTTCTCCGAGGACGAGGCGATGGCGAACACGCCGGGTTACTCATCGCTCGTCTACGCGGGCGACTACGCGCACGGCTCGTCGATCGGCTTCAACGTGGGGTCGACATACAAGCTGTTCACGCTCATCGACTGGCTCGAGAACGGCCGATCGATCAACGAGGTGCTGAACGGCAACAACCGCGTCTTCAACTGGACGTGCAACGGCGTACAGCAGTACAACTCCACGAAGATCGGCAACTTCGCGAACGGCAACGGATACACCGGCACCGTCACGAGCTTCACGCGGGACTCTCTGAACTCAGGATTCCTCGCGATGGCCGAGCAGCTCGATGTGTGTGAGATCAACGCCGTCGCGGAGCGCTTCGGGCTCACGTGGGGCGACGGCGATTCGATCACGGACCCGCAGGAGCTCCCGCAGCACGCTCAGGTGCTCTACGACATCCTCGGCTCCAAGAACATCGCTCCGGTCGACATGGCATCCGCGTACGCGACCATCGCGAACGATGGCGTGCGCTGCGAGCCCCACGCGATCGACCGCATCGTCGACGCGGAGGGGTCGGAGATCCCGGTTCCCGAGACCGGATGCGAGCGCGTCATCGACTCGAACATCGCCGCCACTGCCGCGGAGGCGCTCAAGTCCGTCATGAACAGCGGCGGAACCGGCTCGGGGGCGAACCCGTTCGATGGGACCGAGCTGATCGGCAAGACCGGCACGCACGAGAACATCTCGACGATGATGATCGAGTCGTCGACCGCGGCGACGACGGCCGTCTGGGTCGGCCAGTCGTCCGGATCCGTCGACCTCCGCACCATCTACAGCAACGGCGTTCTCGGCAACAACGTCCGGTACTCCCTCGCACGCGACATCCAGGCGGCGGCGAACGCCCACTACCCGGGTGGGGCCTTCCCCGACCCCGACCCGAACCTCATCCGCCAGATCAAGAAGGACGTCCCCGACGTCACGGGCATGTCGATCGATGAGGCCACGAGCACCCTGACCGGCGCCGGCTTCCAGGTGAGCGTCGGCGACTCCGTGACAGGAGACCAGGCCGAGGGCCTCATCCAGTCGTACGAGCCGGGCGGGCAGGCCGCCGTCGGATCGGTCATCACGATCCACCCGAGCGACGGCAAGGGCGCGGCGGTCCCCGATGTGTCCGGCCTGTCGGTGCAGGCGGCCTTCGCCGCGATCACAGGGGCCGGATTCGACAACGTCGAACGCGGCAGCTGCACGCAGAAGGACAGCGCGGGCAGCGGCAAGGCGACGGCCACTGACCCCGCTGCGGGCACCGTGACCGACCCGAACACCACCGTGACGGTCGACTACGAGGCGAAGAACTGCAACAGCCAGCGCAGCGAGGGGGACGACGACTAGTGGCGTCGTCTCGCCCGGGCCTCGCGGCCCTCGGCGCCGTCGCGGGCGCCGGGGCCGCGGCCGCTGTGTGGGGCATCGGCATCGAGCGGTACCTGTTCACGGTGCGCCACCACACGGTGCGCGTGCTCGAGCCGGGGGCCGCTCCCCTGCGCGTGCTGCACGTCTCCGACGCGCACATGGCGCCGTGGCAGCACCGAAAGCAGGAGTGGATGGCGCGGCTCGCGTCGCTCCGCCCCGACCTCGTCGTCAACACGGGCGACAACCTCGGTCACCGCGACGGGCTGGACGGCGTCAAGCGCGCGTTCGAGCCCTTCGCGGGCGTCCCCGGCGTCTTCGTGCACGGCTCGAACGACCTCTACGAGCCGTCGCCCCGCAATCCGCTCCGGTACATCCTCGGCCCGTCGAAGCGCGCGCAGTCCGCGCCGCGGCTCGACACCGACGCCCTCGACCGGTTCTTCGTCGACGAGCTCGGATGGACGGGACTCGACAACGTCGCGGCGACGCTCGACGTGCGCGGGACATCCGTCAACCTCGTCGGAGTCAACGATGCGCATCACGGGCTCGACGACCTCGAGGCGCTCCCCCCGCTCGTCGAGGCGCTCCCCCCGGCATCCGTCACGCTGGGCGTCACGCACGCTCCGTACGTGAGGGTGCTCGACGCGTTCAGCGACCTCGGCGCCGACGTGCTCATCGCCGGCCACACGCACGGCGGTCAGGTACGCGTGCCGTTCTACGGCGCCCTCGTGTCGAACTGCGACCTCCCGCCGAAGCAGGCGCGCGGGCTCTCGACCTGGACGCACGACGGCCGCGCCGTGCCGCTCAACGTCAGCGCGGGCCTCGGCCACTCGATCTACTCCCCCGTGCGCTTCGCATGCCCGCCCGAGGTCTCGCTCCTGACGCTGGCGCCGCGGCTCGGCTGACGGCCGCGGCACCCGCCGCCTGGTTCCGGCTCGCTGTCGGCGGCGGGGCTCTCGGTGTGCTCGGATGGGCCTACGGCCTCCGCATCGCCGCCGGCGACGCGAGCCCGATCGACTTCTTCGGCTACTTCACGAACCTCACGACTCTGCTCACCGGGGCGGTGCTCATCGCGACGGGAGCGCTGTCGCTCGGCGGCTTCACGTCTCCGCGCGCGCTCGTCACGGCCCGCGCGGTCGGCGTCACGTGCCTCATGGTCGTCGGCGTCGTCTACAACGTGCTCGTGCCCGGCACCGGCTCGGCGCCGCCGTGGGTGAGCGCCGCGCTGCACGTCGTGGTTCCGCTGCTCGTGCTGGCCGACTGGGTGTGCGTGGGCGACCGTCCGGCGCTGCCGTGGCGCATGCTGTGGGCGGTGCTCCCCTACCCCGTCATATGGCTCGCCATCGTGTTGGCGCGCGGAGTGACGGATGGCTGGGTGCCGTACGGCTTCCTGTTCCCCTCTCGCGGCACAGCGTCGCTCGCCCTGCATGTGACAGGCCTGCTCGCCGCGCTCCTGGCCGCGGGTGCACTCGTCTGGGCGCTCAGCCGCGGACCCGGGGTCGTGCTGCGCCGCAGCGCGTGACCCACGGCGCTCCCGGGGACACGCCGATTCGTCGGATGGCGGGCCGTCGGGTAGACTGGACGGGTTGCCACGGGGTGTGGCGCAGCTTGGTAGCGCGCGTCGTTCGGGACGACGAGGCCGCAGGTTCAAATCCTGTCACCCCGACCAGCAGAAGAAGAGGGATCCGCAAGTGCGGGTCCCTCTTCTTCTTGTCTCTCCTCCACTCCCAGGCCGCGTCCAGAACCGGCATAGGCGGGCCACGTAGCCTCGCCGACGATGTCCGACGCCACACCCCCGCGCCCCACCCGTTCGGCAGCCCGACGCGCAGCACGTCGACGCGCCCGGCTGCGCGGAGCCGCCATCCTCGGCGGCGGCGCCCTGCTCATCGCAGGAGGCGCGGTCGCCCTCGGCATCGCCGTCGCGGACGACGGGACCGGCACGGCCATCCGCTCGGCGCGGGCGGCGCCCGACACCGTCGACGTCCGCATCTCCGGCTCGGCCGCCGACCCCGCCGAGAAGGCCGGCGACGGCGCATCCGACGACGGAGCATCCGACGGGCAGGCCGCGTCCGCCGACCCGACGCCGCACGTCGACGCCCTGAGCGCCACGGAGGGCTCTCTCGTCGCCGGCGAGACGGTCACGATCTCGGGAGCCCGCCTCGGCGGGGTCACCCGCGTCGCCTTCGGCGACGTCGACGCGCAGATCGCCCGCGTCGCCGACGACGGTGTCGACGTCGTCGTGCCGACCGCCGTGGACTACGTCGCCGGCGACGTCCCCGTGACCGTCGAGGCCGACGGCGCCGCACTCGCCGAGACATCCGACCTCGTGTACACCTACGCCGCGCAGTCGGGCGTGGACGCGCAGCTCGCCTACGCGCTCGCCCACTGGGACGACTACAACGTCGCCGAGTTCGGCGACCTCAACTCCATCGGCGGCGACTGCATGAACTTCGCGAGCCAGACGCTGCTCGCACGCGGCTGGACGCAGAACGACGAGTGGTACAACGACGGCACCACCTCGAGCGAGGCATGGCGGTACGTCCCGACGTTCCAGACCTGGATGACCGAGAACGCGGCGACCATCGGCGCGACGGAGCTGTCGCTCGACGAACGCGACCAGGTCGAGGTCGGCGACCTCGTCGTGTTCGACTGGGACGTCTCGGGCGTGCCCGACCACATCCAGGTCGTCTCGGACGTGGTCCGGAACGCCGACGGCAGCACGAGCATCCTCATGGTCGGCCACAACGAGGACTCCGACTACCGCGACCTCGACGAGGCGCTCACCGTCGACCATCCCGGCGGGACGGCCGTCTTCTGGAGCCTCCCCGCGGCGTAGGCGTCGTCAGGCTCCGCGCCGCCGACGCCGAGGCACGGCCTCGCGACGGTGGGCGCGACTCGCGATGAGCGCGCTCACGGCGACGAGCACGCCGCCCGCGAGCGACGCCCCGAGCGCGACGGCCGTCGCGAGCTGCGCCATCTCCTCCGGTGCCATGTCGACCTCCGCAATCTCCCTCTGACCATGAGACGCTCCGCGCGGCCGTTCGTTACGCGAGACGGCCCGGCGACATCCGCACGACCCGCCCCGCACACGGGCTGTTGACGCGGATCGCATAGGCTGGACCGGTTCGCGCCCCTCGGCCACCCGGAGAGACATGCCCGCCACGCCTCGCCTCGTCGCATTCGACCTCGACGACACCCTGGCTCCCTCGAAGTCGCCCATCGAATCGCCCATCGGCGACCTGCTCATCGCGCTCGCCGAGCGCGTGGAGGTGGCGATCATCTCGGGCGGCCAGATCCAGCAGTTCCGCATGCAGGTCGTCGACCGCCTGCCCGCAGCACCCGAGGCGCTCTCGCACATCCACCTGCTGCCGACGTGCGGCACGCAGTACTTCCGCCACTCCGGCGACGACTTCGCGGCCGTGTACGCACGCGAGCTGACCGCCGACGAGAAGAGCCGCGCCCTCGCGGCCGTCGAGGAGGAGGCGAAGCGCCTCGGCTTCTGGGAGGCCGAGACGTGGGGCCCGATCCTCGAGGACCGCGGCTCGCAGATCACCTTCTCGGCGCTCGGCCAGGAGGCCCCCGTCGACGCCAAGAAGGCCTGGGACCCGACGAGCGCGAAGAAGTCGGCGCTGCGCGACGCCGTCGCCGCGCGCGTGCCCGACCTCGAGGTGCGCTCGGGCGGCTCGACGTCGGTCGACATCACCCGCAAGGGCATCGACAAGGCCTACGGCATGCGCCAGCTCGCCGAGGAGACCGGCATCGCCCTCGACGACATGCTCTTCTACGGCGACCGCCTCGACGCCGACGGCAACGACTACCCCGTGCTCGCGATCGGCGTCCCCTGCGTCGCCGTCGAGGGCTGGGAGGACACCGCCGAGAAGCTGCGCGCGCTCATCCCGACCCTCCCCGCGCGCGGCTGAGCCGCCGCTGACGCAGAACGGCCTCCGGATCGCTCCGGAGGCCGTTCTGCATCAGGGCCGCGTCACTCGGCGTAGCCGCGCGGGTTCTTCGACTGCCAATTCCAGACGCTCGCCGTCATGTCGTCGATGCCGTAGCGCGCCGACCATCCCAGCTCCTGCTCGGCCTTCGCCGGCGTGCAGTACGTCGCGGCCAGGTCGCCCGCGCGACGGGGGGCGATGACCTTCGGCAGCTCCTTGCCGACGGCCTTCTCGAACGACGCGATGAGCTCGAGCACGCTGACGGGGCGTCCCGTGCCGAGGTTGTAGGAGGCGAGCCCCGGCTGGGCCTTCTCCAGGGCGGCGACGTGGCCCTCCGCGAGATCGACGACGTGGATGTAGTCGCGCAGGCCCGTGCCATCCGGGGTGTCGTAGTCATCGCCGAAGACGCTGATCTCGGGCAGCGAGCCGACGGCCACGCGCGCGACGAACGGCATGAGGTTGTTGGGGATGCCCTGCGGGTCCTCCCCGATGAGGCCCGACTCGTGCGCGCCGACCGGGTTGAAGTAGCGCAGCAGCGTCACGTTGAGCTCGGGGTTCACGCGCTGCACGTCGGCGAGGATGACCTCGTTCATGAGCTTCGTCTTCGAGTACGGGTTCGACAGCTCGACGAGGTCGCGCGTCCCCGTCTCGGGGAACGGCAGGTCGGCCGGGTTCGAGTACACCGTGCCCGTGCTCGAGAAGACGAACGAGCGGATGCCGTGGGCGAGGCCCACGCGCAGGAGCGCGAACGTCGAGTCGAGGTTGTTGGCGTAGTAGTCGAGCGGCTTCTGCGTCGACTCGCCGACGGCCTTGTGCGCGGCGAAGTGGATGATCGCCTCGAACGGGCCGTGCTCCGCGAACGCACCCTCCACGACCTCGTCGTCCGCCGCGTCGCCGACGACGAGCGCGACGGGCGTGCCCGTGATCTGCTCGATGCGTGCGGCGACCACGTCGCTCGTGTTGGCAAGGTTGTCGAGGAGGACGACCTCGTGACCCGCGTCGAGGAGCGCGACGGCCGTGTGGGCACCGATGTATCCGGCTCCGCCGGCAAGGAGTACTCGCATGCCCTCAGGCTACGCGGCGGGGCATGTTGACGTCAACATGCCCTCACGCGGGCGTGAGCACGTCGCCCGACTCCTCCAGGTAGCAGACGCCGCACAGCGACTCGTAGGTGACGAAGTGCTCGTCGCGCACCGCCGCGCCCTCGGCGTCGATCGCGACCTGGTCGCCGTCGAACACGAACCGGCCGGCGATGCGCCTGCCGTTGAAGAGCGCCTTGCGGCCGCACCGGCAGATGGTCTTCAGCTCCTCGAGCGAGTGCGCGATCTCGAGCAGCCGCCGCGACCCCGGAAACGCCAGCGTGCGGAAGTCGGTGCGGATGCCGTAGGCCATCACGGGGATGCCGTCGAGCACCGCGATGCGGAACACATCGTCGACCTGCCGCGGCGTGAGGAATTGCGCCTCGTCGATGAGCAGGCACGCGACGTCGGCCGGCCGGTCGCCGGGGATGAGGGCATCCGACGCCTCGCGGCGCACGCGCGCACGGTGCGCCTCGAAGAGGTCTCGGACATCGCCATCCGCCGGCACGAGGAAGTCGACCGTGCGCGTGACGCCGAGCCGCGACGCGATCTGGTCTGCGCCCTTCGTGTCGATCTCGGGCTTCGCGAGGAGCACGGCCTGCCCGCGCTCCTCGTAGTTGTACGCGGCCTGGAGCAGCGCCGTGGACTTGCCCGAGTTCATCGCGCCGTAGCGGAAGTACAGTTTGGCCACCGGTCGAGTGTAGTCCGCGCGGGGCGCCGGCCCCGTCCGCCGAGACTACCCGTCGTCGCCGAAGACCCTGCAACGAGCACGGGTGTCGACGACGACGGCTAGTCTCCGCGGGGTGCGGTGCGGGCCGCGAGTAGGGGGAAGACGTGCTCGCGGTTGAGAGGGGCGTGCGACGCGTCGCGGATGGCCGTGGCCGGTGCGACCCAGCGGGCCTCCTCGATCTCCGCCTGCACGGCGGGCTCGACGTCCGCCTCCGTCTCGAACACGGTCGCGTGCAGCGCGTGCCCCGCCTCGTTCGCGGCGTGCGTCGCGAACGCGCCGACCAGGCGCAGATCGGATGGCCGCAGCTCGATCCCGAGTTCCTCGCGCACCTCGCGCAGCGCCGTGTCGACGGCGCTCTCCCCCGCCTCCGGCTTCCCGCCGGGCAGCATGAACGCCTCCGTGCCGCGCTTCCGCACCGTCAGCACCGTGCCATCCGCGCGGTGGAATGCGATGGCCGCGACGACGATCGTGGGCGCCGACGTCACGCCAGGACGCCGAGCGCCTCGGCGGTGCGCGTCGTCGTGCTCTTCGCCTTGGCCGCGTCGTCGTTGAGCGTCTCCCCGTAGGTGGGGATGAGCGCCTTCAGCTGCGGCTCCCAGCCGGCGATGCGATCGGGGAAGCACGAGGTCAGCACGTTCAGCATGATCGTCGCCGCCGTCGAGGCGCCGGGCGACGCTCCCAGGAGACCCGCGATCGAGCCGTCGGCAGCCGAGACCACCTCGGTGCCGAACTGCAGCTTCCCGCCCTTCATCACCTGGGCGCGCTGACCGGCCTGGATGAGCTCCCAGTCCTCGGCCTTCGCGGTCGGCATGAAGACGCGCAGGCTGTCGAGCTTCTTCGCGGGGCTCTTCAGCAGCTCGGTCACGAGGTACTTCACGAGGTCGAGGTTCGTCGCGCCGACCTTCAGCATCGAGCCGATGTTGTGCAGCCGCACCTGCGACACGATGTCGAAGAGCGACCCCTTCTTGAGGAACTTGGGGCTGAACGTCGCGAACGGGCCGAACATGAGCGACCCCTCGCCCTCGACCATGCGCGCGTCGAGGTGCGGCACCGACATCGGCGGCGCGCCGACGGCGGCCTGCGAGTAGACCTTGGCCTGGTGCTTCGCGACGAGCGCGGGGTTGCTCGTCTTGAGGAACTGCCCGCCGATCGGGAAGACGCCGTACCCCTTGATCTCGGGGATGCCCGATCCCTGCAGGAGCTTGATCGCCCATCCGCCCGCCCCGACGAAGACGAAACGCGCGTTGAGCTGCAGGGGCGCCTTGCCGATGCGGTTGCGGAAGCGGACGAGCCACGTGCCGTCCTTCTGCTTCGACAGCTTCTTCACCTCGTGGTTCAGCAGCACCTCGGCGCCGCTGTCCTTGAGGTGGTCGAAGAGCTGGCGCGTGAGCGCGCCGAAGTCGACGTCGGTTCCGGCCGGAACGCGCGTCGCGGCGAACGGCTCGTCGGTCTTCCGCCGCTTCTCCATGAGCAGGGGCGCCCACTGGTGGATGACCCGGGAGTCCTCGGAGTACTCGATGCCGGCGAACAGGGGCTGCGTCTTGAGGGTCTCGTACCGCTCACGGAGGTACGCGACATCGCTCTTCCCTGTCACGAACGTCATGTGCGGCGTCGCGTTGATGAACGTCGACGGCGCGTCGAGGATGCCCTTCTCGACGAGCGACGTCCACAGCTGCCGGCTCTGCTGGAACTGCTCGTTGATGCCGACCGCCTTCGAGGGATCCTCGGGGTCGGGCATGTAGTTCAGCTCGCACAGGGCGGCATGGCCCGTGCCGGCGTTGTTCCAGGCGTTGGAGCTCTCCTGCGCGACCTGGCCGTCGCGCTCGAGGGCGACGATCTTCCAGTCGGGCTGCAGTTCCTTGAGCAGGGTGCCGAGCGTGGCGGACATGATCCCGCCGCCGATCAGCACGACATCGACGGTTTCACTCACCCGTCAATCCTATTCCCGCCTTTCGGACACCCCAGACCATCCCGGCTCGAAAGAACGCGCGAACTTGCCGTGCGCGCATCCCCCGAGCCGGGCGGCCGTGGCGTCAGACCGCGGCGCGCGCAGACAGCTTGGCGGCGACGAGCTCGGCGATCTGCACGGCGTTGAGCGCCGCGCCCTTGCGCAGGTTGTCGTTCGAGATGAAGAGCACGAGTCCCTTGCCCTCGGGCGCCGACTGGTCGGCGCGGATCCGGCCGACGTAGCTGGGGTCGGAGCCGGCGGCCTGGAGGGGCGTCGGCACCTCCTCGAGCGCGACGCCGGGGGCGTCGGCGAGGATGGCGCGGGCGCGGTCGGGCGTGATGTCCGACGCGAACTCGGCGTGGATGGAGAGCGAGTGGCCCGTGAAGACGGGGACGCGCACGCACGTGCCCGCGACCCGCAGGTCGGGGAGCTCGAGGATCTTGCGGCTCTCGTTGCGGAGCTTCTTCTCCTCGTCGGTCTCGTTCAGGCCGTCGTCGACGATGCTGCCGGCGAGCGGGATGACGTCGAACGCGATGGGCGCGACGTACTTCTCGGGCTGCGGGAAGTCGACCGCGGAGCCGTCGTGGACGAGACGGAGGGTGTCGCCCTGCGCGAGGACGCCCTCGACCTGCCCGAGGAGCTCCTGCGCGCCCGCGAGACCCGAGCCCGACACCGCCTGGTAGGTGGAGACGAGGAGGCGCTCGAGGCCCGCCTCCGCGTGCAGCGGCTTGAGCACGGGCATGGCGGCCATGGTCGTGCAGTTCGGGTTCGCGATGATGCCCTTGACGGCCTCGTCGATCGCGTGCGGGTTCACCTCGCTGACGACGAGCGGCACCTCGGGGTCCATGCGCCACGCGCTGGAGTTGTCGATGACGACCGCGCCGGCCGCGGCGAAGCGCGGCGCGTGCGCGCGCGACGCCGTCGCACCGGCGGAGAACAGCGCGATGTCGATGCCCGCGAGGTCGTCGGTCTCGACGTCCTCGACGATGACGGTCTCCCCGCCGAACTCGATCGCCGTGCCGGCCGAGCGGGCGGAGGCGAACAGACGCAGCTCGCGGATCGGGAACGACCGCTCCCCGAGAATCTCGCGCATCACGGCGCCGACCTGGCCGGTGGCGCCGACGACGGCGACGGAGAGTCCTGAATCAGAGATGCGGGTCATGGTGTTCCTCGGAAGACGCGTGAAGGGTTGCTCGATTCTACCGGGGCCGCGACGCGCCCGGCGCCGACGGCGAAGGCCCCCGCTCCGGCATGGAGCGGGGGCCTTCGCGGTCGCGGATGTCAGCGGCCGGTTCCGGCGTAGACCGTCGCCTCGATCTCGCCGTCGAGCCCGTACGCCGTGTGCACGGCACGCGCGGCCTCGTCGAGCTCGGTGTCGCGGAGGATGACGGAGATGCGGATCTCGCTCGTGGAGATCATCTCGATGTTGATGCCGGCCGCGCTCAGCGCCTCGAACAGCGTGAGCGAGACGCCGGAGTGGGTGCGCATGCCCGCGCCCACGACGGAGAGCTTGCCGACCTGGTCGTCGTAGACGAGGCTCTCGAAGCCGCTCTCCCCCTGGGCGGCCGACAGCGCCTTCGCGACCTCGGCGGCGGACTGCTTGGGCAGGGTGAACGAGATGTCGGTGCGTCCGGGCTTCGCCGACTGCACGTTCTGCACGATCATGTCGATGTTCGCGCCCGTCTTCGCGACGAGGGTGAAGATCTCCGCGGCGGAGCCGGGGACGTCGGGGACCCCGAGCACCGAGATCTTCGCCTGGCTGCGGTCGATCGCGACGCCGGCGACGACCGGCTCTTCCTTGCCGATGGCCTCGTCGGACATGTTCTCTCCCTTTGCGACGCGAGGGGACGCCATCCCCTCGCCCAGAACGTAGGTACCCTCGTTCGACGTGAACGTCGACCGGGCGTGGATGAGCACGCCGTGGCGACGGGCGTACTCGACGGCGCGGATGTAGAGGACCTTGGCGCCGTTGGCGGCGAGCTCGAGCATCTCCTCGGCCGTGACCGTGTCGAGCTTGCGGGCGAGCGGGATGACGCGCGGATCGGCCGTGAAGATGCCGTCGACGTCGCTGTAGATCTCGCACACGTCCGCGTCGAGTGCGGCCGCGAGGGCGACCGCCGTGGTGTCGGAGCCGCCGCGGCCGAGCGTCGTGATGTCCTTGGTGTCGCGGTTGAACCCCTGGAAGCCCGCGACGATCACGATCGCCCCGTCGTCGAGCGCCTCGCGCAGCCGCACGGGCGTGACGTCGACGATGCGGGCGGAGCCGTGGTCGGCCGTCGTGATCATGCCCGCCTGGCTGCCCGTGAACGAACGCGCCTCGAAGCCCATCGAATGGATGGCCATCGCCAGCAGGGCCATCGAGATGCGCTCGCCGCTGGAGAGCAGCATGTCGAGCTCGCGCGGCGCCGGCACGGGCGCGACCTGTCCGGCCAGGTCGAGCAGCTCGTCCGTGGTGTCGCCCATGGCGCTCACGGCGACGACGACGTCGTTGCCGGCGCGTCGGGTGTCGACGATGCGCTTGGCGACGCGCTTGATGCTCTCGGCGTCGGCGACGGACGATCCGCCGAACTTCTGGACGATCAACGCCAAGGTGGGGCTCCTCGATGCGTGCGGGATGCGGCAGGCGCAGGGCGCGCCTCCCCCGATCTTAGAGGGCGCACCGCCGATGCCTCGACGCGGGTCAGAGTCGCCGGCGCCCCTCGAAGGCGCGGCCGAGCGTGACCTCGTCGGCGTACTCGAGGTCGCCGCCGACGGGCAGCCCGGAGGCGAGCCGCGACACGGCGATCTCGAGCGTCGTCAGCAGCCGGCTGAGGTAGGCGGCGGTCGCCTCGCCCTCCAGGTTCGGGTTCGTCGCGAGGATGACCTCCTGCACGGTGCCGTCGGCGAGGCGCGACATGAGCTGGGCGATGCGCAGGTCGTCGGGGCCGACGCCGGCGATCGGGCTGATGGCGCCGCCGAGCACGTGGTAGCGGCCCCGGAACTCGCGCGTGCGCTCGATCGCGGCGACGTCCTTCGCGTCCTCCACGACGCAGATGACGGTGAGGTCGCGCCGGGGGTCGCGGCAGATGGCGCACGTCTCGCTCTCGGAGACGTTGCCGCAGATCTCGCAGAAGCGCACGCGCTCGCGGACCTCCCGCAGCAGCTCGGACAGCCGCGACACGTCGAACGCGGGGGTCTGCAGGATGTGGAAGGCGATGCGCTGCGCCGACTTGGGGCCGATTCCGGGGAGCCGGCCGAGCTCGTCGATCAGCTCCTGGACGATGCCGTCGTACATGGCTGGATGGTGTCCTCTGTCGGGGGTGTCACAGGAAGCGGGTCACGGGCTCGTACGGCTCCTCATGCAGGAAGGTCGCACCGAGCACCTGCCGGACGACGGCCTCGCCGTACCGCTGGATGCCGTCGCCGCCGACCTGCCGCCGCTGCACCGTGGGCGCGGGCGGCGCCTGCGGGGCGATGGCCTCCGCCGGTTCCGGCGGGATGTCGCCGGGGTCGATGTCGTCGTCCTCCGGTTCGGGCGTCGGCACGGGGTACGGCGCCGCTGCGGCCGCAGGCGCTGCGGCCGCGGGCGCTGCGGGAGCGGCCGGCGCCGGTGCGTGAGCGGGGAGGTGCTCCGGTGCCTGCCGAGGGATGGGCGCGGACGTGGCCGGCGCCGAGGGGACCGGCGCCGAAGGGGCCGGCGCCTGCGCGATCCGATGCGTCTGCGGGGCGGGATCGGCGTCCCCGTCCGGAGAGGACGGTTCCTCCGCCTCGACGGCGACGGCCGCCGCGCCGGGGATCGGCGCGACGGCCCACTCCGTCACCGCGGCGTTCGACGCCGCCGTCGCGCCGCCCGGCTGACCGCCGGAACCGGCGCGCGGCGCCTCGCTCGATGGACGGGCGGGCGAACCTGTCTGGTTGCCAGCGGGCTGCGGCGCGGAGGGTCGTCCGCCTCCCCCGCCGGGTCCGCCCTGGCCTCCGGGTCCGCCCTGGCCTCCGGGACCACCGGAGCCGGGGTCGAGCCGGGCGAGGTACTTCACGCGGATGCCGAGCTCCGCCGCGATGGCGCCGCGCAGATCCTCGCTCGGCCCGCCGCCCTGCGGTGTGCGCTGCTTGAAGGACGCCAGGTCGCTCGCGTTCGTGAACGCGAGCGTGAGGACGTCGCCCTCGGCCGCGACAGGGCGTGCGCTCTGGAGCACGAGCCAGGTCGAGCGGCTCCGCTGCTCGAGCGTCTGGAGGACCGACGACCACGCTCCGCGGACAGCGGGAAGCGTGAGCACGGCGGCCGGCTCGGGCCGCCGCGGTACCGGCTCCGGCTCGTAGGCCGGCTCGTACGGCGGTTCGTCCTCGTCGGTCGGGAGCGGGCCGTCGTCGATCGGGACGCCCGCCGCAGGAGCGCCGGCACGGGAGCCGGGCCGAGGCGGCTCCGCGCGTGCGGCAGGCTCCGCGCGTGCGGCCGGCTCCGCGCGTGCGGCCGGCTCCGCCGTGCGCACGGGCCCGTCGGCACCGGGCGGGATGGTCGCCCATCCGGCGGCGGGGACCGTGCCGTCGTCGACGTGGCTCCCCGATGCGGCATCGGAGGGCCGCTCTGCGATGTCGGGCTCGTCGGTGCGCGGCGCGGCAGCGGGAGGAGCGGCGTCCGCGGGTACGGCGTCCGGCGACGGCGTCGCGGGGGCTGCGGGTGCCGCCGCGGGCGCGACCGGAGCCGCGACGGGCGGAGCGGCAGGGGCCGGAGCCGCGACCGGAGCCGCCGCGGGCGCGACCGGAGCCGCGGCAGGCGCGGCCACCGGAGGCGCCGCAGGTGCGGCCACCGGCGCAGCAACAGCAGGAGCGGCAGGCGCGGCCACCGCCGCAGGCGCGGCCACCGGAGCCGCCACCGGGCCGCCCGCGCCGGCGCGCGCCGTCGCGGCCGGGCTCGTCGCGGCCGGGGGGGCGGCCTGCGCGCCCTGGGTGAGCACACGGGCGATCATCAGCTCGAGCTGCAGACGGGGCGACGTGGCGCCCGACATGGCGTCGAGGGCGGCGCTCACGACGTCGGCCGTGCGCGAGAGCCTGTCGGCCCCGAAGCGCTGCGCCTGCTGACCCATGCGGTCGAGCTCGTCGGCGGGGATGCCACGCAGCACGGCGGAGGCGCCGGCGCCCGTCGCGGCGATGACGATGAGGTCTCGCAGGCGCTCGAGCAGGTCGTCGACGAAGCGGCGCGGGTCCTGCCCCGTCTGCACGACGCGATCGACGGCGCCGAACGCCGACCCCGCGTCGGCGAGCGCGAAGGCGTCGACGACCTCGTCGAGGAGCTCGCCGTGGGTGTAGCCGAGCAGGGCGACGGCGCGCTCGTATCCGACGTTGCCGCCTTCCGACCCCGCGATGAGCTGGTCGAGGATCGACAGGGTGTCGCGGGGCGACCCCCCGCCCGCCCGCACGACGAGCGGCAGCACGCCGGGCGCGACGGCCACGCCCTCCTCGGCGCAGAGCTTCTCGACGTAGCCGAGCATGGCCGCAGGCGGCACGAGGCGGAACGGGTAGTGGTGCGTGCGCGAGCGGATCGTCCCGATGACCTTGTCGGGCTCGGTCGTCGCGAAGATGAACTTCACGTGCGCCGGAGGCTCCTCGACGAGCTTGAGCAGCGCGTTGAAGCCCTGCGGCGTCACCATGTGCGCCTCGTCGAGGATGAAGATCTTGAAGCGGTCGCGGGCGGGCGCGAAGATCGCGCGCTCGCGCAGGTCGCGCGCATCGTCGACGCCGTTGTGGCTCGCGGCGTCGATCTCGACGACGTCGAGCGAGCCGCCGCCCGTGCGGGAGAGCTCGACGCAGCTGTCGCACGTCCCGCAAGGGGTGTCCGTGGGCCCCTCCGCGCAGTTCAGGCAGCGCGCGAGGATGCGGGCGGAGGTGGTCTTGCCGCAGCCGCGCGGGCCCGAGAACAGGTAGGCGTGCCCGATGCGGTCGCCCCGCAGGGCGGTCATGAGCGGTTCCGTGACCTGCGCCTGGCCGATCATCTCCCCGAAGGTCTCCGGCCGGTAGCGGCGATACAGTGCGGTGGTCACGGATCCAGCCTACGGCTCGCCGCCGACATCGCGCCGCGCGGTGCGGGCGCTCGTCTCGCGCGACGGCGGATGGTCACGCGGCCAGCGCCTCCGCCATCCGCGCGACGCCCTCGCCGCGTGCGAGGAGCTCGGCGACGAGGATGCGCGCCTGCCCCGCCCGCAGGGTCCGGGCGAGCACGGCACCGGACGACACGAGATCGTGTCCTCCGCCTCCGCCTCCGTAGACGGCCGCGAGCGAGCCGCGCGGCACGCGGCTCGAGACGACGACGGCGACGCCCGCGTCGACGCACCGGCGCACCCCCGCGACGACGTCGGCCGACGCGTTGCCCGTTCCGAGGGCCAAGAGCACGATGCCGCGTGCGCCGGCGGCGAGGCTCGCGTCGAGGTGGACGTCGTCGCCGCCCGGCACGACGGCGACGAGGTCGACGCGCACGGCGGCGACCCCGTCGTGCGCCCGTCGGGCCGTCGCGAGCGCGGGGGCGAGCGCGTCGTCGTTGCGCCGGAAGGCGTCGGGATGGTCGGTGCGGGCCTTGTACGCGCCCCAGGCGGGCAGCACGCGCCCTCCGAAGGCGATGACGACGCCGCCCGTCGCGGGATGGCGCGGCGCCGGCTCCCTCCCCGACGCGATCGCGAGCGCATGCGCGAGGTTGGCCGGTCCGTCCGCACGCGGGTCGTCCGGCAGGAACTGCGCACCCGTGACGACGATGGGGCGCGGATCGGCGCCGCACTGCAGCCCGACGAGCAGAGCGGTCTCCTCCATCGAGTCGGTGCCGTGGGAGACGACGACACCGCGCACCGCGGGGTCGGCGAGCGCGTCGACGACCGCATCGGCGATGGACTGCATGTCGGCCAGTCGGAGGGCCGACGAGTCCAGCGCCATCAGCTCGACGACGCGCAGCGGCACGTCGGCGCCGGCGGCGAGCTCCTGGCCCGACAGCACGGGCACCGCGGCGCCGTGCGCGGACAGGCGGCCGGCGATCGTCCCGCCCGTGGCGATCACGACGACGTGGGGCGTGCTCGACACGGTCTCCGCCTTCGGCTCGGGCGGTTGCTCACCGCGCAGATCTGGCAAGCTGCCAGACAGGTCAGAGCAGAAGGATACGCCAGACCGGAGCCGAGCGCACTCAGCCCAGGGCGGCCGACCTCGTCAGCGGGATGACGACGCGCTCGACCTCGCCGAGGTGCTGCCTCATCGCCTCGCGGGCCTCGATGGGCGACCCCACCCCGATCGCCTGGGCGATGTGCCGGTGCTCCCGGCTCGAGGGCTCCCTGCGCGCCGCGACGCGGTTGACGAGCTCCGACTGCCGGGCCAGCGCATCGCGGATGTCGGCCACCGCCTTGGCGAAGACGGCGTTGCCCGAGGCCTGCGCGATGAGCGAGTGGAACCGCGAGTCGAGGAGAACCCACTCGTGGGGGTCGTCGCACGCGTCCATCTCGTCGCACAGCGCCGTGAGCGCGTCGCGCTGCTCGTCGGTGCGGCGCTCGGCCGCGAGGCCCGCTGCCGGCACCTCGATGTGCGGCCGCGCCTCCATGAGATCGCGCGCGGAGAACTCGCCGTAGGCGAGCTCCACCTCGGCGCGATCGGCGATGACGTACGTCCCGCTGCCCGTCCGCGTGCGGGTCAGGCCGAGCGTCTGCAGCGAGCGCAGCGCCTCCCGGATGATGGGTCGGCTGACGGCGTACCGCTCGGCGAGGAGCGCCTCGGACGGCAGGCGGGTGCCCACGGGGAGGGCTCCGCGCGCGATGGCGGAGCGGAGGTCCTCGATCACGGACTCGGCCACGCTGCGCCGGGAGACGGGCGCGACGCTCGCGGTCCATTCATCGGGCATGGAGTCAACTGTCGGCATCCGGGCCCGCGATGTCAAACCGCGGGCCCGGTCGCATCACTCGCCCGCACGGTCGACGAGGTCGTCCGCCACGATCGGGATGGCCGTCGTGACGGGCGGCAGCGTGGGCTCGAGCGGCGTGCCGTCCTCGCGACGCAGCGACGAGTGCCGGCGCATCGTGGGGCGTCCGGGGATGACAGGCCCCTGGTCGGCGAGCGGGACGACGGCATCGGCCGCCGCGCTCGCGACGTACTCGGCCCCGCGCACGCCGAACGTCACCGGCTCGCCCGCCGTGACGTGCACGCGCAGCTCGGAGCGGCGGATGGTGACCTCGAGCTGCGACCCCTGCCAGGTCAGCGCGAACTGCAGCTGCGGCCATCCCTCCGGCAGGCGCGGATCGAAGGTGAGCGCGCCGTCGTGGTCGCGCATCCCGCCGAAGCCCGAGACCAGCGCCGTCCACACGCCGCCCGCGGACGCGACGTGCACGCCATCCGAGGTGTTGCGGTGCATGTTCGCGAGGTCGACGAAGAGCGCGTGCTCGAAGTACTCCAGGGCGAGGTCCTGGTAGCCGACCTCGGCCGCGAGGATCGACTGCACGACGGCCGACAGGGTCGAGTCGCCCGTCGTGAGCGGGTCGTAGTAGTCGAAGTCGGCCTTCTTCTCCGCCGCCGTGAACTGGTCGCCCTGCAGGAACAGCGCGAGCACGACGTCTGCCTGCTTGAGCACCTGGAACCGGTAGATGACGAGCGGATGGAAGTGGAGCAGGAGCGGCCGCTGCTCGTCGGGCGTGTGCTCCAGATCCCAGACCTCCCGCTCGAGGAACAGGGCGTCCTGCGGATTGATTCCGAGGTTCTCGTTGTAGGGGATGTACATGGCGTCGGCCGCGCGCTCCCACACCTCCGGCTCCCCCGCGTCCAGCTGGACCCGGTCGACGAGGTCGCGGTAGGCGCGCCCCGACCGCTCGGCCAGCTGCCGGACGACCTCGGCCGCCGCCCGCAGGTTGAAGCGCGCCATGACGTTCGTGAAGAGGTTGTCGTTGACGACCGTCGTGTACTCGTCGGGACCCGTGACGCCGTGGATGTGGAAGCTCTCCTCGCCGTCGGTCTGGCGCCAGAACCCGAGGGTCGTCCAGAGCCGCGCGGTCTCCACGAGCACGTCGGCGCCCTCGCGCGCCATGAACTCGACGTCGCCCGTCGCCCGCACGTACCGGACGAGGGCGAAGGCGATGTCGGCGTTGATGTGGTACTGCGCCGTGCCGGCGGCGTAGTACGCCGACGCCTCCTCGCCGTTGATCGTGCGCCAGGGGAAGAGCGCTCCGGCCTCGCTCATCTGCGCCGCGCGGCGCCGCGCGGCGGGCAGCATCTTCGTCCGCATGCGCATGGCGTTGCGCGCCCACAGCGGCGTCGTGTACGCGAGGAACGGGAGGATGTAGATCTCGGTGTCCCAGAAGTAGTGCCCGGAGTACCCCGACCCCGTGACGCCCTTCGCCGGGACGCCCCAGCCGTCTGCGCGTGCCGAGGCCATCGCGAGCTGCAGGAGGCACCACCGGGTGGCCTGCTGCAGGTCGTCGTGGCCCGCGATGCGCACGTCGGACCGCCCCCAGAAGCCGTCCATCCAGGCCCGCTGCGCCGTGTGCAGGGCCGCGGCCCCCACGAGCATGGTGCGGTCGAGGGTGCGCCGGCAGCGGTCGACGAGCTCGGACGGCGGCACGCTGCGCGAGGTGTGGTACGACACGAACTTCGTGATGGTGACGGGCACGCCGGCGCGCGCGTCGATGCGGAAGACGTTCTTCGCGATGTCGGGGTCGATGAGGGCCCGGTGGGTGTAGGGGTTCGTCGTCTCCACCACATGGTCGGCCACGACCGCGAGCGTCATGCCCGACGACGCGGCGCGGTACGACAGCGCGGACCGGGTGCCGTCCTGCCAGTGCTCGTCGGGGACGAGGACGCGGTCGGCCTCGATGCGCTCGGCCCTGCGCGGATCGAACGATCCCGTCGCCGCGGCGGGCCGACCCCCGTAGACGTCCTGCCCGTCCTGGCGGTTGATGAGCTGGCAGTTGACGACCACGGGCGCGTCGGCATTGAGCACCGTGACGGTCATCCGCTCGACGGCGAGGTGGCGCTCCTCGAACGGCACGAGCCGGTCGGACTCGAGCAGCACCTCCTTGCCCGACGGCGTCACCCACAGCAGGCGGCGGCGCAGCACCCCGTCGCGGAAGTCGAGCACGCGCTCGTACTCCCGCACGTCGGCGAGGTCGAGCGAGAGCGGCTCGTCGTCGACGTACACGCGCATGACCTTCGGGTCTGGCACGTTGACGATGGTCTGGCCCACCTCGGCGAAGCCGTAGGCGCTCTCGGCGTGGCGGATGGGCCAGGTCTCGTGGAACCCGTTGATGAACGTGCCGTGCTCATGCGCGTGGCGTCCCTCGGGGTAGTTGCCGCGCAGGCCGAGGAAGCCGTTGCCGACGGCGAAGTTCGTCTCCGTCACGCCCGCATCGTCCTCGGAGTAGCGCGTCTCGACGAGACGCCAGGGGTCGACGGGAAAGCGGTCGCGGTCGATCATGCGGATGCTCCGGATGTCGGGGGCGGATGCCCGGGCGGGGGTGGGCGGACGGCCCGTGCTGCTCAGTGCCGCTGCTCGGTGCGGCTGCTCGGTACGGCAGATGGTGCTGCGGATCGGTGCTGCGGATCGGCGCTGTTCAGCGCGATGCGGGTCCGACGAGCTCGGCGAGGTCGTCGACGACGATATGCGCTCCTGCCGCGGCGAGGGTCGCCGCCCCGGCGCCGCGGTCGACGCCGACGACGAGGCCGAACCCGCCGGCCGCCGCCGAGGCCACGCCGCTGAGGGCGTCCTCCACGGCCGCCGACCTCGCGGGCGAGACGCCGAGGAGCCGTGCACCCGCGAGGAACACGTCGGGCGCGGGCTTCGACGGCAGGTGGTCGCGCTCGGCGAGGAGGCCGTCGACGATCACGGGGAACCGGCCGCGGATGCCGGCTGCATCGAGGACGTCCCCGGCGTTCTTCGAGCTCGACACGACCGCGACGGGCACGCCGGCCGCGTCGAGGGCGTCGAGGAGCGCGAGCGAACCGGGGTACGCCGCGATGCCCTCCGCCTCGAGCACCGCGGAGAAGACGGTGTTCTTGCGGTTGCCGATGGCGCAGACCGTGTCGACGGAGGGATCGTCCGAGGGGTCGCCCCACGGGATCTCGACGTCGCGACTGCGCAGCAGCGCCGCGACGCCGTCATAGCGCTTCTTGCCGTCGAGGTGGTCGAAGTAGTCCTGGTCGGCGTAGGGCGGCTCGATCTCCCACTGGGCGAACAGCTGCTCGAACATCGTGCGCCAGGCGTGCATGTGCAGGTCGGCGGTCGGCGTGAGGACGCCGTCGAGATCGAACAGCACGGCGTCGTACCGGGTGAGGTCGGGAAGTGTCGCGTCGGGCAGTGAGGTCACAGATCCTCCGTCACGCAGGATGTCCGGGTCGACCCCAGCGTAGTGCGTCAGGCGGCCGTCGCCGCCAGGGCTTGACGGGCGATCTCGAGCTCCTCGTCCGTCGGGACGACGAGCACGGCGACGCGCGCGCCATCGGGCGAGATCACGCTGACCTCGCCGCGGCGCACCGACGCGTTGCGCTCGGCGTCGACCTCGACCCCCGCGAACGCGAGCGTCGCGAGCGCGCCGGCGCGGACATCCGCCACGTTCTCGCCGACCCCGGCCGTGAAGGAGACGACGTCCACGCCGCCGAGCTGGGCGATGTAGGCGCCCGCGTATGCGCGCAGGCGGTGGATGTACACGTCGAACGCGAGCTGCGCGCCGGCATCTCCCGCCGCCCGCCGCTCCTGGATGTCGCGCATGTCGGAGACGCCGGCGAGACCGAGCAGGCCGCTGCGCTTGTTGAGGAGCGTGTCGAGGTCGCCTGTCGTCATGTCGGCTCGGCGGGCGAGCTGGAACAGCACGGCGGGATCGAGGTCGCCCGACCGCGTGCCCATGACGAGACCCTCGAGCGGGGTCATCCCCATCGACGTCTCGACCGACCGACCGCCGTCCACGGCCGTGACGGACGCGCCGTTTCCGAGGTGGAAGACGAGCTGGCGCAGCTCCTCGAGGGGGCGCCCGAGGAATCGCGCGGCGGTCTCCGAGACGTACTTGTGGCTCGTGCCGTGGAACCCGTAGCGGCGCACGCGGTGGGCGGCGGCGACCTCGCGGTCGATCGCGTACGTGTAGGCCGCGGGAGGCAGCGTCTGGTGGAAGGCCGTGTCGAACACGGCCACGTGGGCGACGTCGGGGAACGCCGCCCGCGCCGCGCGGATGCCCTGCAGCGCTCCGGGGTTGTGGAGCGGCGCGAGCACCGACAGCTCGTCGATGTTGATCTCGACGAGGTCGGTGACCACGGTGGGCTCGAAGAACCGCGCACCGCCGTGGACGACGCGGTGCCCGACCGCGGCGAGCGCCGCGGGATCGAGCGCGGGCCCGTGCGCGGCGAAGGCGTCGAGCATGACGCGGAACCCGGCCGTGTGGTCGGGGATGGCCGTCTCTCGGCGGTGGGTGGCGTCGGCGATGGCGGGCGACGGCTCGCCCGCGCCGGCCGCGAAGCGCACGGTGTGGCTCGCCGAGCCGAGCTCCTCGCCGATCCGCTCGACGAGGCCCGAGGCGAGCACGCGCTCGTCCGCCATGTCGATCAGCTGGTACTTGAACGACGAGGAGCCGCTGTTGACGACGAGGACCGGCTGCGCGCTCATGCGCTCTCCCCCTGGGCCTGGATGGCGGTGATGGCGACGGTGTTGACGATGTCGTCGACGAGGGCGCCGCGCGAGAGGTCGTTGATGGGCTTGTTCAGCCCCTGCAGGACGGGGCCGATCGCGACGGCGCCGGCCGACCGCTGCACGGCCTTGTAGGTATTGTTTCCCGTGTTGAGGTCGGGGAAGACGAACACCGTCGCGCGGCCGGCGACGGCGGAGCCGGGCAGCTTGGCCTTCGCGACGGCCGCGTCGGCGGCGGCGTCGTACTGGATCGGCCCCTCGATCGGCAGCTCGGGAGCGCGCTCACGCGCGATGCGGGTCGCCTCCCGCACCTTGTCGACGTCGGCGCCCGAGCCCGACTCGCCCGTGGAGTACGACAGCATCGCGACGCGCGGGTCCACGCCGAACTGCCGTGCCGTGGCGGCGGACGACACCGCGATGTCGGCGAGCTGCTCGCTCGTGGGGTCGGGGATGACGGCGCAGTCGCCGTAGACGAGCACGCGGTCGGCGAGCGCCATGAGGAAGACGCTCGACACGACAGAGACGCCGGGCTTCGTCTTGATGATCTCGAACGCCGGGCGGATGGTGTGGGCCGTCGTGTGCGCGGCGCCCGAGACCATCCCGTCGGCGAGGCCCAGGTGCACCATCATCGTGCCGAAGTAGCTGACGTCCGTGACGGTGTCGGCGGCGCGCTCGTAGGTCATGCCCTTGTGCGCGCGCAGCCGTGCGTACTCGGTCGCGAACTTGTCGACGTGCACGGGGTCGAAGGGGCTCAGCACGGTCGCCTGCGAGATGTCGACGCCCAGCTCGATCGCGCGGGCGCGCACCTCGAAGGGCTCGCCGAGGATCGTGAGGTCGGCGACGCCGCGCTGCAGCAGGATGCCCGCCGCCCGCAGCACGCGGTCGTCGTCGCCCTCGGGCAGGACGATGCGGCGGCGGTCCGACCGCGCCCTCTCGAGGAGCGCGTACTCGAACATGAGCGGCGTCACGACGGTCGACTCGGCGACGCCGAGCACGAGCGTGAGGTCGGCGATGTCGACGTGCTTCTCGAAGAGCGACAGCGCGAGGTTGTAGCGCTGCGGCGACGACGCGGCGAGCCGGCCGCGGGCGCCCATGACGCGCACGGCGGTGGCGTAGGTGTCGCCGTCGGCGCGGATGATCGGCAGGTGCGATCCGAGCCCGTCGAGGAGCCGCGACACCGACTCCGGCACCTCGAAGGGGCCGTTGAGGATGATGCCGGCGATCGAGGGGAACGTGCCGGAGGCGTTGGCGAGGAGGGCCGCGAGCAGCACCTCGCTGCGGTCGCCGGGGACGATGAGGCAGGCGCCCTCGGTGATGCGGGGCAGCACGTTCTCCATCGACATGGCCGCCACGACGACCCCGAGCGCCTCGCGCGTGAGGAGCGCCTCGTCGCCGCCCACGAGGCGGCCGTCGACGGCCCGCATGACGTCACGCATCGACGGGGCCACGAGCATGCGGTCCTCCGGGATGGCCCAGACCGGGATCCCCGGGACGGCGCCGCGCACATCGTCGACGGTCTCGTCGAGGCGGTCGCCGTCCGCGCGGTTGACGACCACGGCGAGCAGCTCGGCCCGTTCGCGCACGACCTCGGGCACCGCGAGCGCGGCGATCTGCGCCATCTCGCCGGGAGTGCGCGCGGCGGTCGTGCCGAGCTGCTCGGTGTGCCCCTGGTGCGCGCGCCCGCCGAGAACGAGCAGGACCGGGATGCCGAGGTTGGCGGCGACCCGCGCGTTGTAGGCGAGCTCGGCGGGGCTGCCCACATCGGTGTAGTCGCTGCCGAGCACGACGACCGCGTCGCACGTCGCCTCGACGGCCTTGAACCGAGCGACGATCGTCGCGAGCGCGACATCGGGATCGGCGCGCACGTCGTCGTAGGTCACCCCCACGCACTCGTCGTACGCGAGGTCGGTGCCATCGTGGTCGAGCAGCATCTCGAGGACGTAGTCGCGCTCGTCCGCCGAGCGCGCGATGGGGCGGAACACGCCGACGCGGGGCGTCGCCCTGCTGAGGGCGTCGAGCATCCCGAGCGCGATCGTCGACTTGCCGGAGTGACCCTCCGCTGACGTGATGTAGATGCTTCTCGCCACGATTTCTACCCTATGTCGAAGAAGGGCGATGCGACGGGCTCCACAGCGGATTCTCCGCGGGGAATGAAAAGACTCTCCGCGTACCCGGCAGAGCCCGGTTACCCTTGCTACGTTTCCGTCCTGGGGGAGTTGGCCTGGATGCCGCCACGCGGAGAGCTGACATCAGTCTAACCCGGATTGCGAGGTGCCCCGTGACAGAGACCATGTCGGCCGAGGTGTTCCAGGAGTCGGCGGGCGGCATCGCGCGCGCCGTGTCGAGCGTCATCGACGGCAAGCCGGAGGCCGTCGACAGCGCCGTCATCACGCTCCTCGCCGAGGGGCACCTGCTCATCGAGGACGTTCCCGGCGTCGGCAAGACCCAGCTCGCCCGCGCGCTCGGCGCCTCGATCGCCGCGAGCGTGCGCCGCATCCAGTTCACCCCCGATCTCCTCCCGAGCGACGTCACGGGCGTGTCGGTGTTCGATCCCGCCCGGCGGGAGTTCGAGTTCAAGCCGGGGGCGGTGTTCGCGAACGTGGTCATCGCCGACGAGATCAACCGCTCGTCGCCGAAGACCCAGTCGGCGCTCCTCGAGGCCATGGAGGAGGTGCAGGTGACGGTCGACGGCCGCACCCATCCGCTCCCCTCCCCGTTCCTCGTCGTCGCCACCCAGAACCCGCTCGAGATGGAGGGGACCTACGCGCTGCCCGAGGCGCAGCGCGACCGCTTCATGATGCGCATCTCGATGGGCTACCCCGACGCGGAGGCGGAGGAGCTCATGCTGCGCCAGCGCGACACCGCGAACCCCCTCGACGCCCTGCGCCCCGTCGTCGACGTGGACAGGGTCGCCGCGCTCATCGCCTGGGCGCGCGCCGTGCACGTCGCGCCCGTGGTCGCGCAGTACGCCGTCGCGCTCGCTCAGGCGACGCGGCGCCATCCCGATCTGCGGCTCGGGGCGAGCCCGCGCGCGACCATCCAGCTCGTGCGCGCCGCGAAGGTGCGCGCGGCGCTCGACGGACGCGACTACGTCATCCCCGACGACGTCTCGACGCTCCTCGTCCCGGTGTTCGCGCACCGCCTCATCCCGACCAGGGCGGCGTCCGCGCACCGCGGGGAGCACGAGGCCGTGCCGACGGTCCTCGCCCGCATCGTGCAGTCGATCCGCGTGCCGCTCGCGACGGCGCGCTGAGCGCATGTCGCCGTGGCCGCTCACCGCCAGGGGCACGGGAGCCGTGCTGCTGGGCGCCGGCCTGTGCGTCGCCGCGCACCTGCTGGGCTCCGCCGAGGCGCTCGCGTTCGGCGTGCTCCTGTTCGCGCTCGTCGCCGCGTGCCTGCTGTCGCTGTTCCTGCGCACGCGCCCTGAGCGCGTCGTCCGCACACTGCGGCCGGAGTCGGTGTCGATCGGCGATGAGGCCCTCGTCGAGCTGCGCGTCTCGGGACGCTCGGCGCTGCCGACCCCCGGTGGGCGCTGGGCCGACGGACTGCCCGCCGGGTTCTCGGGCGATCCGACCGGCGCGTTCCCCGCGATGCTCCTTCCCCGGCGCGGTGCCAACGACACGCTGAGGCTCGAGTATGCCGTCACGGGCATGCGTCGCGGCACGTGGACCCTGGGGCCGCTGTCGGTCGTCGAGCACGACCCCTTCGGGATCGCCCGCCGCAGCCGACGACTCGGCGAGCGCACGGCGGCGACCGTGACGCCGTGCATCGTGCCGCTCGCCCCGCTCCCGCGCACGGCGGGCGATTCGGGGCTCGCGCTCGCGACCGCCGAGCGTCGCGGCCAGGGAAGCGACAACCTCATCCCCCGCCCCTATGCGCCCGGCGACTCCATGCGCCGCATCCACTGGCGCGCCTCCGCTCGGCTGGGCGACTTCATGGTGCGCGAGGAGGAGCAGGAGGCGTCGCCGCACGCCGTCGTCGTGCTCGACCGCAGCACGGCGCGCTGGTCGGACGATGCGGCCTCCCCGGGAGCCGACGCCGCCTTCGAGACTGCCGTCGCACTCGTCGTCTCTGCCGCGTGGCGGCTCGCCGGAGACGGCTATCTCGTGAGCGTGGTCGACGGCGACGGCGCGCTCCTCGCCGCACTCGGCGTGCAGGGCGCCTCGCACGTCGACGAGCGCGCCGATCTGCTGCGCGCGTTCGCCACCGTCGCGACGCGCTCGTCCGACACGCTGCCGAAGCTGGCGGACACGCTGGCGGGCGCCGCGACGGGGCCGCTCGTCGTCGTCGTCGGCCGGCTCGAGGTGGCCGACGTCCCCTCGCTCTCGCGGCTGTCGCGGCGGGGCGCCCTCCCCCTCCTCTTCTCGGCGGCGCCCGGCATCGAGGCGCTCGACGCGGCCAGGCGCTCGGGATGGCGCGCGCACGCGCTCGGCGACGACCCGGCTGCGGCATGGGCGCTGGCGACCGTGCCAGGGGGCTCCCGTGACGGCGCCTGAGCAGGACGGCATGCGCCGGCCGCGCAGGCGACGTGCCGACGCTGCGCTGGCCGTGTGGACCGGCGTCGCCGTCATCGCCGCCGTGCTGCCGCTCGCCCGCATCGTGACGCCGTCGTGGCTTCCCGGCACCGTGCTCGTGGTCGCGATCGTGCTCGCCGCCGGGTTCGCGGTGCGGCGCACACGCCGCCCCGGATGGGCCGTCGCGGCCGAGATCGCCGCATGGGTCGTCTGCGCGACGGTCGCGCTCCCCGGGTCCGTGCCGCGCGCCGTCATCGTGCCCGTGCCGGAGACCTTCCCCGCTCTCGACCGCCTCCTCGTCCGCGTCTCGGAGGAGATCCTCCAGGGCGTCGCCCCGCTCGACCCGTCGAGCGGCCTGTCGTGGGTGCTCGTCGCCGCGATCGGCCTGTTCGCGATCGCGATGGCGCACGTCGTCCTCACCGCTCGTCTGCCGCTCCTCGCCGCGGTCGGCTTCATCACGGTGTCGCTCATCCCCTCGTTCGTCGTGCCGCAGCGCGTCGAGCCGGTGTACTTCGTGCCCCTCGCGGTCGCCGTCCTCCTCCTGCTCCGCGCCGACACGCGGGCACGCGATCCGCGTCGCGGCGTCGGCTACGCCGTGTCGGCATCGGCCGTCGCCGCCGTGGTCGGGACCGTCGCCGTCGTCGCAGCCCTCGCCATCCCGCCGTTCCTGCCGCAGCCCGTCGCCAGGCCGGGATCGGGCCTCGGGCCCACGACGACGATCGATGCCGACCTCGACCTCGGGGCGAGCCTGCGCGAGCCCTCGCAGACCGAGGTGCTGCAGCTCACGACGGCCGTCGGCTCGGCGCCCTACCTCCGGGTCGCGACGCTGTCGTCGTTCGACGGCGACGTGTGGACGCCCGATACGGGCGCCCTCACGGGTGCGGGGGCCGCTCTCCCGGGGATCCCCGGCATCGAGGTCGCGACCGTGCCCGGATCGGCGCGCATCGAGGTCACGCGCCTCACCGGCGGGTTCCTGCCCGTCCCCTACGCCCTGACGGACCTCGACGCCGACGGCGCGTGGTCGATGCTGGAGGCCAACCGCACGATCGCGTCGAGCTCGGAGACGTCGCTCGGCGCCGAGTACGGCGTGCAGTGGCAGCGCGCCACGCCGACGCGCGAGCAGGCCCAGGCCGCGGCGGTCGGAGCCGACGCCCCCGCGCAGGCGCTCGCCCTGCCTGCGCTCCCCGACATCATCACCTCCCTCGCGCAGGAGGTCACGGCGGAGGCGTCGTCACCGTACGACCGGCTCCGCGCGCTGCAGACGTGGTTCCGCGGCGGAGCGTTCGCCTACTCGCTCGAGGCGCCCGTCGAGGAGGGCTTCGACGGCTCGGGAGTCGAGGCGATCGCCCGGTTCCTCGAGGTGCGCTCCGGCTACTGCGTGCACTTCGCGTCGGCGTTCGCGGTCATGGCCCGCTCGCTCGGGATCCCGACGAGGGTCGTCGTCGGGTACCTCCCCGGCACCTCGACGGGCACCGCCGAGGACGAGGACGGCGCCTTCGTGTACTCGTACACGAGCGCGCAGCTGCACGCATGGCCGGAGGCCTACCTCGACGGCATCGGATGGACGCCGTTCGAGCCGACCGCGTCGCTCGGCGTGCCGACGAACTTCCTGCCCGAGACGCCGGGGGAGGTCGGCTCGGAGGAGGAGGCGCCCCTGCTGCCGAGCAGCGCCCCGACGCCGACCGCGACGGCGGACGATGCGGCAAGGGCCCCCGAAGACGCCGGCGGCGGGGTCGCGCAGGGCGATGACGACGGCCTCGCGCGAGCCCTCGCCGCGACGGGCGCCGCCGTGCTGGTGCTCCTGGCGCTGCTGCTGCCCTTCCTCATCCGGACGGCGCGGCGGATGCGCCGGTTCGGCACGGGCGACGACGTGCGCCCCCGCGCGGTGTGGCGGGAGGTCGTCGACCTCGCGATCGACGCCGGCGTGCCGGTCGCCGCGAGCGACAGCCCCCGCGCGCTCGGAGCGCGCCTCGTCGCGGAGCACGGCGCACCGTCCGCCGACGTGGACCGGCTCGTCGGCGCCGTCGAGCGCTCCGCCTACGGCCGCGAGGGCGGCGCGCTCACCCAGGAGGCCGCCGCGGCCTCGGTCGAGCGCATCCGCCTCGGCCTCCTGCCCACCCGCGGCTCCCGCGCCCGTGCGGCCCTGCTGCCGCGGTCGCTCGCCGTCCGGCCGACCGTGGTCGACCCGGTCTGAGCGCCCGAAGCCCGAGGGCTCACGCCACGGGGACGACGGCGTTCTTGCCGACGAGTGTGATGCCGCTCGGCGTCACGGCGAACCCGCGCGCCATGTCGGCCTCCCGTGAGATCCCGATCGACGCGCCCGCCTCGACGACGACGTTCTTGTCGAGGATGGCACGGCGCACGGTCGCGCCCGGCTTGATGCGGGCGTTCTCGAAGATGATCGAGTCGCTCACGTGCGCGCCCGATTCCACGATGCCCCCCGTCCCGAGCACGCTGCGCTCGATGTGCGCACCCGACACGACGGTGCCGCCCGCCACGAGCGAATCGATGACGGTGCTCAGCGTGCCGCGCGCGTCGCGCGTGAACTTCGCCGGCGGCATGTTCACCTGCTGCGTGAAGATCGGCCACTCCTGGTTGTACAGGTTGAACACGGGCAGCACCGAGATGAGATCCTGGTGCGCCTCGAAGTACGAGTCGATCGTCCCCACGTCGCGCCAGTAGTACCGGTCGCGCGGCGACGCGCCGGGCACGGTGTTGCGCTTCATGTCGTACACGCCCGCCGTGCCGCGCTCGACGAACGCCGGGATGATGTCGCCGCCCATGTCGTGGTTCGAGTCGGGCCGGTCGCCGTCGCGGAGCACCTCGTCGATGAGCGCCTGGGCCGTGAAGACGTAGTTCCCCATGGACGCGAGCACCTCGCCGGGCGAATCGGGCAGTCCCTCCGGATCCTGCGGCTTCTCGAGGAACTCCCTGATCCGCGTGGGCTCATCGGGGTCGATGTCGATGACGCCGAACTGGTTGGCGAGCGAGATGGGCTGGCGGATGGCCGCGACCGTGGCGTCGGCACCCGACGCGATGTGCGCCTCGATCATCTGGTCGAAGTCCATGCGGTACACGTGGTCGGCGCCGACGACGACGATGTAGTCGGGATGCTCGTCGTACACGAGGTTGAGGCTCTGCAGGATGGCGTCGGCGGACCCCTGGAACCACCTCTTGCCGAGGCGCTGCTGAGCGGGCACCGACGCGATGTACGACCCGAGGAGGCCGTTCATGCGCCACAGCTGCGAGATGTGGCGGTCGAGGCTGTGCGACTTGTACTGCGTGAGCACGACGATCTGACGCAGACCGGAGTTGATGAGGTTCGACAGCGCGAAGTCGATGAGACGGTACTGGCCCCCGAACGGCACAGCGGGTTTCGCCCGGTCCTCGGTGAGCGGCATGAGCCGCTTGCCTTCGCCGCCTGCGAGAACGATGCCGAAGATCTTGGCCATGGCCTCAACCTAGTGGGCGCCGCGCCCCAGCGACAGGCTCGAATCGCCGTTCGTCATCCGCAATTCAGGGGCCGATCCCTGAGGACGTCTTTCGGGCGCTAGGTTGGGCGCATGCGAGTCGATCTCCTCTCCCGCGAATACCCGCCGGAGGTCTACGGCGGCGCCGGCGTGCACGTCGCCGAGCTGGTCACGGCGCTGCGGCGGGATGTGGACGTCGTCGTGCGCGCATTCGGCGCGCCCCGCGACGAGCCGGGCGTGTTCTCGTACGCTGCGCCGGCCGATCTCGCGGGCGCGAACGGCGCGCTGCAGACCATGGGCACCGACCTCGCGATCGCGCGCGACGTCGCGGGCGCCGATCTCGTGCACTCGCACACGTGGTACGCGAACTTCGCGGGGCGCGTCGCGCAGCTGCTGCACGGCATCCCCCACGTCGCGACGGCGCACAGCCTCGAGCCGCTGCGCCCGTGGAAGGCCGAGCAGCTGGGCGGCGGCTACCGGCTGTCGAGCTGGATCGAGAGGGAGGCGCTGACCTCGGCCGACGCCGTCGTCGCCGTGAGCGAGGGCATGCGCCGCGACCTGCTGCGCGTGTACCCGGAGCTCGAGCCCGACCGCGTCCGGGTCGTCTACAACGGCATCGATCTCGACGGATGGCGCCGTGTCGACGACGGCGAGGCGGTGCGTGCCCTCGGCGTCGACCCCGATCGGCCGTCGATCGTGTTCGTCGGGCGCATCACCCGGCAGAAGGGCCTGCCCTATCTGCTGCGCGCGGCGCGGTCGCTGCCCGCCGGAGTGCAGCTCGTGCTGTGCGCCGGCGCCCCGGACACCCCCGAGATCATGGCCGAGGTCGAGGGGCTCGTCGCCGAGCTGCGTGCGGAGCGCGACGGCGTCGTCTGGATCGACCGGCACCTGCCGCGCCCCGAGCTGTGCGCCCTCCTCAGCGCCGCGACGACGTTCGTCTGCCCGTCGGTGTACGAGCCGCTCGGCATCGTCAACCTCGAGGCGATGGCCTGCGGCGCCCCCGTCGTCGGGACCGGCACGGGCGGCATCCCCGAGGTCGTCGCCGACGGCGTGACGGGTGCGATCGTGCCGATCGAGCAGGTCGACGACGGCACGGGCACCCCCCTCGACCCCGACCGGTTCGTCGCCGACCTCGCGGCCGCCCTCACCGAGATGGTGTCGGACCCCGACCGTGCGAGGGCGCTGGGCGCCGCGGGCCGCGAGCGCGCGGAGCGCGAGTTCTCGTGGGGCGCGATCGCCGACCGCACGCGGGCGCTGTACGCCTCGCTGCTCGCCTGAACCCGTTCCGGGCGCCGTCCGGAACGGGCGAAGCCCCGTCCGGATCGGACGGGGCTTCGAGAGCGGAAGCGACAGGATTTGAACCTGCGATGCGAGTTACCCCGCATACTTGGATTCCAGCCAAGCTCCTTAGGCCTCTCGGACACGCTTCCAGAGGAAGAGCCTAGCACGGGCATGGCGGTCGCCCCGATCCGCCGGTCCCCTGCGGCGCCGTTATCCGCGCCCGCCGCCGGCGCCCCGGCACCCGGGGCCGACCTCGGCGGATCAGGCCGCGCAGTTCGCGCAGATGCCCGTCGCCGGCAGCACCATGAAGCACGTGGGGCAGATCTCGGGAGCCTTCTCCGGGGCGGCGGCACGGCGCGGCGCGGCGGCCCCTGACGCCTTCGCGGCGGACGACCGGCGTGCGGCCGGCGCGGTGCGACGGCCCGTCTCGGGGTGTGTGACGCCCCATGCGCCATGGAAGCGGCGGCTCGGCCAGCGCTCGGCGCCGCCCGCGAGCCGGGCGGCATCCGCCTCCGACCGGAATCCGTTCGTGAAGCCGGCGTGCACCTCGAGCGCAGCGCTGCCGCGCCGCTCGATGCGGAAGTACGTGCGGTACCCGACGAATCCCGTGACATCGAGCCCGTCGACGATCGCGCGCACGAGGGCCTGGTTGAGCGGCGGGGTGCCGTAGGAGAGGAACGCCTCCTCCAGCGAGTCGAACCGCCTGGCCCGCCCCTCCCTGCCCTGGTCGACGGTGGTCTCCGGCGTTGCGCCCATGATCGCGTGCTCCTCCGCGCGGCGGATCGGGACGGCCGCGCCCTCCCATTGTCCCCCGGGAGCGCGGATCCCGCCCGCGACGCTGTTTGAACTGATCAGTTAACACGATCGTTCGATTGGCGGGCCGATCCGCAACGCCCGGGTAACAGCGCGGGCGCAGAGTGGTCTGCGACAGGAGGAGAACCATGACGCACACCACCAGCGCCCCATCCCCCATCGACGCGCGATGCTTCCGCGACGCCCTGGGCCACTACGCCTCGGGCATCACGATCGTGACGGGACACGACGGGGCAGAGCCCATCGGGTTCACGTGCCAGTCGTTCTACAGCGTCTCGGTCGACCCGCCCCTCGTCTCCTTCAGCGTCATGAAGACGTCCACCACATGGCCCCGCATCCGCGAGACCGGCCGCTTCGCGGTCAACGTCCTCTCCGGAGGGCAGAGCCACGTGTCGGGGCAGTTCGCGCGCAAGGGCACGGACAAGTGGGCCGGCATCGACTGGAACGCCGCCGCATCGGGCGACCCCGTCATCACCGGAACCCTCATGTGGGTCGACTGCGAGACCTGGGCCGAGTACGACGCGGGCGACCACTGGATCGTCGTCGGACACGTCGTCGAGCTCAGCCCGGAAGGGTGGCACACGGGAGAGCCGCTTCTCTTCTTCAAGGGACGGTATCGCGAGCTGCTCGCCATCGACGCCGCCTGACCCCCGCCGATCCGCCATCCCGCCGTGGCGGATCTGCTGGATCACCGGGGGAAAGAAGAACGTAACAGGAGTCGCCAGACGGCGACATCCCGGCGAAACAGACCACGCCTAGCGTGGTGAACCAATCGATTCACTCCGAGACGGAGCCTCACGCGTCGCGGCCCCCTGACCAGGAACGCCCATCCAGAGACCGGAGCAGCCCGATGACCCCAGCGCTCACCCTCACCGCCCCCGTCGCCGTCTCCGGCGCGCAGCCTCCCGTCCGTCCCGCTGTCGCGATCGCGGGCGCCGACAAGGTGTTCTCCCTCGGCCGAGGCAAGAGCCTGCAGGCGCTCGCCGCCGTCGACATCGAGATCGCGGAGGGCGAGTTCACCGCCGTGATCGGCCCGTCCGGGTGCGGCAAGTCCACCGTCCTCCGCCTCGCCGCGGGGCTCGACACCCCGACCAACGGCACCGTCGAGGTCTTCGGCGACACCCCGCACGCGCTCGCGGCGCAGCATCGTCTCGGCGTCGCGTTCCAGGAGCACGCCCTGCTTCCCTGGGCCTCCGTCCGCCAGAACATCGCGCTGCCGTTCCGCGTCGCGGGCCGCCCCGTCGACGACGACCGCGTCGACGGGCTCATCGAGCTCGTCGGCCTCGCCGGATTCGAGAAGGCGCGGCCGAAGCAGCTGTCCGGCGGTATGCGCCAGCGCGTGTCGATCGCCCGCGCGCTCGCGCTCAGCCCCGACCTGCTCCTCCTCGACGAGCCGTTCGGAGCCCTCGACGCCGTCACCCGCCGGCGCATGAACGCCGAGCTCGCCCGCATCTGGGCGGAGGAGCGCATCACGACCATCCTCGTCACGCACGACGTCGACGAGGCGCTCATCCTCGCCGACCGCGTGGTCGTGATGACAGGCAGGCCGGGGCACGTCCGCGACGTCGTCGAGGTCGATTTCCCCCGCCCGCGCGATGCCTCCGTGACCCGCAGCGCCGAGTTCCACGCGCTCGTCGACCGCCTCACCGCCATGCTCGACGGCGCGGACGCGACGTGAACGCCGTCGTCCGCCCCGGCACGCGGGTCGCCTACGCCGCCGCGGGCGCCGTTCTCCTCGTCGTCGCCGCGCAGCTGATCGGGCAGTTCGAGCTCGCGGGCAAGGCGTGGCCGCCGCTCTCGGATGTCGTCGCCTACGTGTCGACGCCGGCCGGCGCAAGCCTCCTCGGGCGGAACCTCGTGGTGACGCTCGCCGCCGCCGCGCAGGGTTTCGCCCTCGGCACGGCCGTCGCCGTCATCGGCGCCGCGCTCGCCCTCGTCGTGCCCGTGCTGCGACCCGGCTTCGACCGGTTCGCGGCCATCCTGCACGCCGTCCCGACCATCGCCCTCGCCCCGCTCCTCATCACGACCGTCGGCCGCGAGGGCACCCCGACCGTGATCGCGGCCCTCAGCGTCGGCTTCGTCATGTTCGTCGCCATGACCTCGGGCTTCGCGTCCACGGCCCCCGCGCACCACGACCTCTTCACGGTGCTCGGCTCCGGTCGCGTGCAGCGCCTCGCGCGCCTCGAGCTGCCGCGCGCCATCCCTGCCTTCTTCGACGGGCTGACGCTCGCGGCGCCCGCGGCCGTGCTGGGCGCGACGATCGGCGAGTGGTTCGGCGCGCCCATGGGGCTCGGGCTGCTCATCGTGAGCGCCATGCAGAACTACCAGATGGCGCTGCTGTGGGCGGCGGCGCTCGCCGCCACCCTGCTCTCGCTCGCGGCGTACGTCGTGCTCGTGCAGCTGCAGCGCCTCGCCGCAAGGCGGTTCGCATGAGCCGCCTGCGCGCCGCGGGAGCGGCCCTCCTCCATCTCTGGCCGGTCGCCGTCGTGCTCGTCGCGTGGGATCTCTGGGTCGTCGTCAACGGCTACACGGCGACGGTCGCGCCGCGCCCGTGGGGAGTCATCGCCGACGTCGTGACGGGCTTCTCGTCCTACCTCCCGTCGATCGGCTACACGGTCGGGATGGCCGTGGGCGGGCTCGTCGGCGGCACGCTCATCGGGTTCGCGGGAGCGATCCTGGTGTGGTGGTCTGCGGCGCTCTCGGGAGTCGTCACCCCCGCCGCACTCGTCATCCGCTCGGTGCCCATCACGGCGATGATCCCGATCATCGCGCGCATCGTCGGCTACGGAGACGCCGCCGTCCTCACGTCGACGGCGCTCATCTGCTTCTTCCCCGCCTTCGTGTTCACCCTCTCCGGTCTGCACGCCATCCCCGACGCCGGCCGCGATCTGTTCCGCGTCCTGGGCGCGGGGCGGCTGCAGGTGCTCGCCCGGCTCGGGATCCTCCACGCCGTGCCGAACCTCATGGTCTCCGTGCGGATCACGGCGCCGAGCGCCGTGCTCGCGGCCATGCTCGCCGAGTTCCTCATGGGCTCCCACGGGCTCGGCGCGCTGTTCTCCGAATCGCGCAGCTACATGGACATGGAACGCGCGTGGGGCACGGCGCTCGTCGCGACCGTCGTCTCCGTCCTCGTCTTCGTCGGCGCCCGCGCGCTCGAGCGCCGCGTCGGCGCCCGCGTCCTCTGACCCTCTCCCCTCCCCGTCCCCTCCCCACCCGAAGGAGCACCATGCCCCGACCCTCCCGCGCCCGCTTCGCGGCCGCCGCCGCCCTCGCCTCCGCCTCCGCCCTCGTCCTCGCCGGGTGCTCCGCCGCCGAGGAGCCCGCCACGGGCGCCGACGGCGAGGAGCTCACGACCATCCGCGTGTCGCTCGGATGGATCTCCAACGTCGAGTGGGCCGGCTTCTGGATCGCCGACGCCAACGGCTACTACGCCGAGGAGGGCCTCGACATCGAATGGATCGGCGGCGGCCCCAACGCGCCGACGACGATGGCCACGGTCGCCGCGGGCGACGCCGATCTCGGCATCGTCCCCGGCACGCAGTCCTGGCTGCAGTCGTTCGCCGACGGCAACGACTGGACGGCCATCGGCGCGCTCTTCCAGGAGAGCCCCGGCGCCCTCGTCTCGCTCGCGAGCGACCCGGTCGAGACGGCGGAGGATCTCGTCGGGAAGACCGTGCTCGGCCAGGAGGGCACCCAGATCAACTACGACGCCATCTTCCAGCTCGCCGGCCTCGAGCCCGACTACGACTTCATCCCCGTCGGCTTCGACATCGCGCCGCTCGTCGAAGGGCAGGGCGTCGCGTACACGGCGTACTCGACGAACCAGCCGATCATGCTCGAGGAGCAGTACGACATGTCGCCCGACGACTACGTCGTGACGATGTACTCCGACCTCGGCATGCCGCTCTACGGCAACGTGGTGTACGGCGACTCCGCGTACGTCGAGGAGAACGGCGACGCCATGGAGGGGTTCCTCCGCGCCTCGATCCGCGGCTGGGAGGAGAACGGCGACGACCCCGCGATCGGCGCGCAGCTCGCCGTCGACGAGTACGGCGCCGACCTCGGGCTCGACCTCACGCAGCAGACGCGCGAGAACGAGCTGCAGCAGCCGCTCGTCGTCGGCTCGTACGGCGACCCGCTGTTCTGGATGGACGCCGAGCTCATGACCGACCTCATGTACCCCGGTCTCGAGGCGGCCGGCTACGGCGACGTTCCCGCCCCCGAGGAGTACATCGACATGTCGTACCTCGAGGCCGCGCACGCGAGCCTCGAGGGCTGACCCCCGCGGGGTCGGCGCGCGCCGCCCCCGCCCGGCCCCATCGACGCCCCCGACGGGAGAGTGTAGTGCGACATGTCCATCGTCGGGACCGAGCTACCCGGCGCCGCACCCCGGGG